>JAQGOT010000080.1 GCA_028293465.1 Pedosphaera sp.
CGGCTTTTACGCCGTCCTCATAATACCGAATCTTTTCATCCAACGTCTTGGCGGCATCTTGGGCCAGGATGGAATAGGCGTCGGCGCAATCTGGCGAGAGCGCCAAGGCGCGGTGAGCGACGGCAAGCCGGGCTTTCTTTGAAGGGGTTTCCCAGGCGTCGAAAATGAGTTCTTGGGCTTGGTGGAGCGGGCTCGAATTCTGAAGTGAGAAGGACTCGATGATGGCGAGAGGGTTTAGCTTGCGAGCGGTGGGCTGCTTCTTTTTTTTAGGTTTTTGGTCCATGTTGTAATCTCGGGAAAGCTAGGTGGGGACTGGCGAGACGTCAAGAATGGGTATTGTGGGGTGCGGGAATGTGAAGGGTGGGAATTGTTTTTCGCGCATTGCTGAAGGCTCCGCTGCGAGGTGGTTGCTTGCGGCGCGGGCTTTACGCAAAAGTTGCCGGGCTTGGAAGAGGAATGGGAGGCTGTGGTGTACCCTACGGGTTGCGATCCTTATGACGCGTAGCCGTCTGAAGACGGGACTCCGTACCTCCCCGGCCCGGGCGTTAGCCGGCGAGTTGTTCGTGGATGGAGGCGTGGAGGACGGAGATGATTTGTTTGAGCTGTTTGGGGGTTGTGCAGTAAGGAGGGAGGAGGGGGATGACGTTGCCGATGGGGCGAGTCAGGACGCCGCGGCGGGCCATGGCTTCGCAAACGCGGATGCTGGCTTGTTCACGGAGGTCGAAGGGTTGGCGGGTTTGCCAATTGCGGACTAGTTCAATGCCCACCACCAAGCCGACTTGGCGGATGTCGCCAACTTGGGGAAGAGACCAAAGGGTTTGCAGTTCTGCGGAGAGAGATTGCTGCAAATTCTGACGCGCCTTAAGGGAAGCTGGATTTTGGAGGAGACCGAGACTGGCCAGCGCGGCGGCGGCACCCAATTGGTTGCCGGTGAAACTGTGGCCGTGAAAAAAGGTTTTGAATTCCGAGTAGTCGCCGAGGAAGGCATCGAAGACGGTTTGGGTGGTCAAGGTTGCGGCCATGGGGAGATAGCCGCCGGTGAGGCCTTTGGCGAGGGCGAGGAAGTCGGGTTGGACGCCTTCGTGATGACAGGCGAAGAGGCTTGCGCCGGGGGCGGCGGTTTTTGCTTCCGCAACGCCGGTGCGTCCGAAACCGGTCATGACTTCGTCGGCGATCAACTGTGCGCCGTGGCCGCGGGCGATTTCGGCGACGCGGCGGAGCCAGTCGCGCGGTTGCGGGATCATGCCGGCTGCGCCTTGCATGAGTGGTTCGAACACGAAAGCGCTGTAAGGATTCCGCTTTCGCTTTTGAGCCGCGAATTGTTTTTCCACGAGGTCGATGCATTCGTGATTGCATTTGCGGTATTCGCGGGCGTCGGCGCGTTCGGGCTTCGCACGATTAAACGGGCAGCGGTAGCAGTAGGGGGCCATGACCTGGTCGGTCTTGAATAGGAGGCTCGAAAATGTTTTGTGGAACAGGTCGATGTGACCGAGGGCGACTGCGCCGACGGTGTCGCCGTGGTAAGCGCCTTGCAAGGAAAGGAATTTGGGAGTCTTTGAGCGGCCCGTGCGCCGGGCGTGGACGTATGCGAGCTTGAGCGCGACTTCCATCGCGGTGGAGCCGTCGTCGGAGAAGAAAACCTTTGCTAATTGGGGATTGCGGATTGCGGAGCTTTTGAATGCGGAGTGCGGAATGCGGCGTGCGGAGTGGGGGGAACTTGCGGCTTTGACCAGCTTTTCGGCGAGCAGGGAGGCGGGTTCGTTGGCGAGGCCGAGGGCGGAGGAGTGGGAGATCTTTTTTAGCTGTTTCTGGATGGCGGCGTTGATTTTTGGATGGGCGTGGCCATGGAGGTTGGTCCAGATGGAGGCGTTTGCGTCGAGATACTTTCGGCCTTGGGTGTCGCGCAGGACGGAGCCCTTGCCGGAGGTGATCATAATTGGTTCGCGGTTCAACCAATCGCGCATTTGCGTGAACGGGTGCCAGACGTATTTGTGATCCAGTTGGGCCAGCTTATGCATCGCGGGGTGGAGAGGGGAGGGTGCAGAGCAGCTTTTCCAAGTCGTCGGGGGTGTGAGCCGCCGTGAGAGTGAGCCGGAGGCGGGCCAGGCCGCGGGCGACGGTGGGGTAGCGGACGGCGGGGATGAAGATGCCGGCCTCGCGCAGGGTCTTGGCGGTCGCCATGGCGAGCGCTTCATCGCCGATGACCAGGGGAATGATCGCGCTGTTGACGGACGAAAGGAGCCAGCCGGCCTGGAGCAATCCGGTTTTTATTTGGTGAATGGTTTCCCAGAGCCGGGTGCGGCGGGCCCGGCCTTCGGGGGATTGAACCAGTTCGAGGCCGGCTTGAGCGGCGGCGGCGGCGGCGGGCACGGGAGCGGTTGAGAAAATGAAAGTGCGCGCCCGGTTGATCAAGAAATCGATCAAGCACTTCGAGCCGCAGATGTAACCGCCCGATGCCCCCAGCGCTTTGCCCAAGGTTCCCATCTGGATTTCAATGCGGTCGGCGATCTTCGCTTCCTCGGCCAGACCGCGACCGTGTTCGCCAAAAAGTCCGGTGGCGTGGGCCTCGTCCACCATGAGCCAGGCCCCGTATTTTTCTTTCAGCGCGATGAGTTCGCGGAGCGGCGCGACATCGCCATCCATGGAAAAAACGCTTTCGGTGACGATCAGAGTCTGCGGACGGCGCTGGCCGGGAATGGATTCCTTTTTGACCGCCCAGCGCAGAATGTCTTCCAAGGCGCCCAGATCGTTATGGGGATAGATGCGGAGTTTTGCGCCGCAGAGGCGGGCGGCATCAACGATGCTGGCGTGAACGAGCTTGTCGAGCACGAGGATGTCTTCCTTATCGAGCAGGGCGCAGATGGTGCCCACGGCGGCGGCGTAGCCCGAGGAGAAGGAGAGGGCGGCTTCGGTCTGTTTGAAGCGCGCAAGTGCATGGTCCAATTCGTGGTGCGGGGCAAGCGAGCCGCAAATGAGCCGAGAGGCGCCGGAACCGGAGCCGAAACGCTCGATGGCTTTGATCGCGGCTTCCTTTAAGAGCGGATGATTTGCGAGGCCGAGGTAATCGTTGGAGGAAAAGTTCAGCAGGGCCTGGCCGTCGATTTGAATTCGCGAGGATTGGGCGGAATCGACCCGGCGCAGTTGGCGATAGAGGTCCTGTTGGCGGAGGGCGTCCAGGCGCTGGTTGAGTTCGGAATTGAAGGCGTTCACGTTACGCTGGCAGGTCGGAGGGCGCGATGACCCATTGGCCGTCAATCATGCTGGCGGTGACGTCGCCGCGATGCTGGATGGCGGCGGCATACGCTTCGTCAATTTTACCCCTATGGGGAACGGCGATGAGGTCGGCGAAGGCGTTGCGGGAAAGTTCGCCGATTTCGCCGGGCATGCCGAGGGCGCGAGCGCCGTTGATGGTTGCGGTTCGGAGAACTATTTCCGGTGAAAGGGAAGGCATCCGGTTGGCGAGCTCACGCATTTCATCGAACAGGTTCAACTCCACGGAGCGTTTGCGCGCCTGGTAAACACTGGCAAGGCTGTCCGTGCCGAGGCAGATGTTGACGCGGGCGGAGACCAGTTCGTCGAAAGGGAAGGGCTGGTGCTTGAAATACGCATGGCTGCGGGGGCAATGCACGACGTTCACCTTGCGACGGCCGAGGAGCGCGGCATCGCCGGGGCCGAGGTAGTTGACGTGGACGGCGAGCAGGTTTTCATTGAGAGCGCCTTGTCGCTCCAGGTGTTGCACGGGCGTGCCGAGACCGCAGTCCGCCATGTCCCGCCGGTTGCGGGCGAGCCAGTCGAACATTTCGCCGCGACCGTGGGTGAACATGTCGAACTCAAGATCGGATTCGGCGACGTGGGTCACCACGCGCATTCGACGACGACGGCTGGTGTTGGCAGCCAAGCGGAGCAACTCGGGGGCGGTGGAGTAGGGGGCGTGCGGGGAAAGCCCGGCACGGCAACGGCCATTCGGAAGCGTTTTAATAACATCGAGGGCTTCACGGATAATATCACGCGGGGGGCGTCGGCTGATGACGCCGGTCATTTCCAGAAAAGAAAAAACGCGCAGGGGCGTGGCGGTCCAGACTTCCGGCAGGAGTTCGGGGACCATCTCAATGTCGCCCACGGTGGTGGTGCCGGTGCGGATGAGCATTTTGGCGCCATCGAGCCAGGACTTGGCAAAGTCGGAGTAGGTCAAGCCGGATTTGCTGGTGGTGATGAGCTTGAGCCAATCGGTGAATTTCTTGGTGGGCGGCAATTCACCGGCCATGGCGGTGTAGTCCAGATGGCAATGAGCGTTCACCAAACCCGGCAGGATTGTCACGTCGCCCAGATCCAACACGCGTCCACCTACCTGACGCGAGAGGTCCTTCCAACGTCCGACGGCCCGGATGCGGTTTCCCACGATGGAGATGGCAGCGTCCTCGATGGGCGGGCGGGAGATGGGCAGGAGGACGCGGGCGCGAACCAGCATGGACGCGGTACGGGCTGAAGCGCGTGAACTGAAAGGATCGAGGCGCGGCATGACTTTGGACGGGTTATCCCGCGCCCGGGGTTCGACTCACAAGCGGCTTAAAGCTCGGCTTCCTGCCGGCGGCGCTTGGTGCGGGAAGCTTCGGTGTGGTTGCGGGCCTTGAATTTACTTTGACGCTTCCGGATTTGTTGCTCGATTTTCTTGGTGACCAAATCGATGGCGGCGTAAAGATCGGCTTCGGAGTCTTCGGCGAACAGGTCGGGGCCCGGGACGGCGAGGCGCATGGAACAGGTGAACTGGC
>JAQGOT010000091.1 GCA_028293465.1 Pedosphaera sp.
TGATCTCAACATTTTTCGCGTCGATGCGCCGGCACATCTCGGCGCAATGGGATTGATAAGCCGCGTGCAGGCCGGAAATCCGGGCGAACTCCGCATCGCTCACATGAAATTCCTCCTTCAGCCAGCCCAATTCCGGCGCCGGCTTCCCGACCAGGCTGCGGACGGGCGCGATGCGGAACCAGTACGCGCCAACGTACGCCGCCGCGCAGAGGACCAGGCCGAACAGGAGGATGAGGAAAAAGCGTTTCATGGATCAGTGCCCAGGCTTTTGGTACGGATCCACTGATTGGATGTACTGGTGGCCCAGTCGTGCGCCCAACGTTCCGGCTTGTTCCCCCGCCTGCCAATAACCAAGCGAAATGCCGGCAACCAAGGCCACGGTGACGTACCCGACGGCCCAAGCTGGCCGGGTGAACAGGCGCGATAACACGGTGGACAACCCAAACCAGCCACCTCGAACCGCCACGCTCTCCTGCCGTTCGATCTGCCGCCAGACCTGCTCCTGGAAACGCGGCGGCATCGGGCTCCCGATCCGCCATTCCCGCAGGCGCTGCCGTAGGAAATCATCCGGTTGTTCAGAATTGGTGTTCATTTGCTTGTTTGGTTCATGGATTCGCCAGAGTGCCCGGCTGGCAAAGGCCCGCCCGGTGGCAACCAGTTCCATATCCATGTATTACCGTTTCCATGCATCCTATAATACGCCGGTGGGCCAAAAAGCCTGCAAAAATCTTTGCCGCCACCCCCAGACCGCGAACTGTCATCATGTTTCGTTGACAGGCCAAGAAACAGCCGGCGATGGACAAGAATCGGCCAGGGGATTTCGTGGGGTGCGGCGTAAGCATGGCAGAAACAGCGAATACAACTTTCGCTAAACTGAAAAAACATTATGAAAATCAAATCCTTGAAATCGATCATCGGAACAACTGTGGCGCTGGCAATGGTCGTTGGTGCATGGTCGCCACTCTACCTGCAAGCCGCCGACCAGATCAAAGGGGCAAGCAAGCTGTTGAGCTCCGCGACCACCACGGCGTCGCAGACGACACCGAGCGCTGACAAAATCGGCATGAGCTGCCCCAAGTGCAAAACGGTCGGGGTGCAGAATGTGAATGTCGAGAAAGGGCACATCAAGACCGTGACCACGGGGGAGAAGCACCTTTGTCCCGCGTGCGACACCAAGCTGGTCATCAAGGGAACCGGCAAAGGCGCCACCACCGCGCTGGTGCACACTTGCGCAATGGGCGGTAATGCGTCGGCCAATTGTTGCGACAAGTAAATCGCGACAACCGTTAAAGGAGCTCAAGCCGGATCGGGTGAACCCCCGCTCCGGCTGCTTTTTTGCTTGCGGACGGCTCCGCTGGCGGCTCAGGCCGGAGCCGTTCTTGTGAGGTCTCATACGCAACCGCATACCGGTGCGCTTGACATATTGCCGTCCGCAATTTACCTCTAACCAACGCGGTATAGCACGGCAGCACAACCAACCCCTTCAAATAATAAGGAGCCCATGAGCACTCAGAAATTAAGCGGCAAGATCGCCCTCGTCACCGGTGGCACCAGCGGCATCGGTTTGGCCACGGCCAAGCGTTTCGTGACTGAAGGCGCGCACGTGTTCATCACCGGTCGCCGCCAAAACGAGCTTGATGCCGCCGTAATGGAGATCGGCGGCAACGTCACGGGGGTGCAGGGCGATGTGGCCAAACTTGCGGACCTCGACCGCCTTTACGCCGCGATCAAGGCGCAGAAAGGCCGCCTGGACGTACTCTTTGCCAACGCCGGCAGCGGGTTGCTCGCACCGCTGGGGCAGATCACGGAGGAGCATTTTGACAAGACTTTCAACACAAACGTCAAAGGCCTGCTCTTTACGGTGCAGAAAGCGCTGCCGCTGATGCCGGAGGGCGCGTCGATCATCCTCAATGCTTCCATCACCTCGATCAAGGGCAACGCGGCTTTCAGCGTTTACGGCGCCACCAAGGCCGCCGTACGCTCGTTCGCGCGCAGTTGGACGCTCGATCTGAAGGACCGCAAAATCCGTGTCAACGCCATCAGCCCCGGGGTCGTGCCCACACCAGGGTACAACCTGCTTGGACTGACCGACGAACAGGTGCAAGGTTTTGTAAACAGCCAGCTCCCCAACATTCCGCTGGGAAGAGTTGGCACCACGGATGAAATCGCCAAGGCGGTGGTTTTCCTGGCCTCGGACGACAGCAGTTTCGTCAACGGCATCGAACTGTTCGTTGATGGCGGCATGGCGCAAATTTGAGTTGTTTTTGCCGAGGATCAGATGTTTTGTCGCAGGGCCAGGAGGGCGCGGTAGGAGCCGAGAATCGACTTTAGCGCAGCCACCGTTCCGTGGATTTGGGACGGCTTGGGAGCACGGCGCGGCATCCTTAAATTGATCTCGAACGGAGCCGGATTCAACTCATCGGTTGCCGTGAGGAAGCCCGGTGAAGCGGCCGGGAACGATTCGGCAGGCGAATCGGTGTGATTGCCTTGGGCCGGCAGCACGCCGGGAATAAATTTGCGGGTTGCGTCAACGGCAGGCTGCACCAGCGCCGCATTCAAAATGGAACTGCGAGTGCTCGCGCTGAAGGAACCTGGATTGTTTTCGCAGTGCAGGGAAATGACGCCTTGAAAATGATGAACACCCATCTCCCGCTCCAGGTAATACACCTCCGGTTGGGTTGAGCCGCGCCAAAATTGTCCAGCCAGGTCTTGCCCGGAAGCGTTGGTGCGGGTGCGGGCAGCGAAACCAGTCGGATTGCAAAGGGGGTAAGCATGAATGTGATAGCCTCTGGCCAACTCGGGCGCGCTTTCGAGTTCCTGCAAAAACGCGACCACGGCTTCCGCCCCTTCGGGTTCATCGCCATGGATGGCTGCGAAAATTCCAAGGCGAATGGTGTCCCCACCGCCTCTCGGTCCCATGAAAATAAATCGTGGAATCCGGAACGGCTCGCGGCCGCCCCCCACCTCACCCACCGAGCCGGCGACCAGCCAGTCCGAGTTCTCAGCCAGATTCAATAAGGGTTCCCACAATTGCCGGGCAGCGGCGGGTTGCTGGACGAGTGTGCCCGCATCCGCTGGTGCGGCCGTGTAAGGTTTTGGCGGCAGCGCTCTCATCACAAGGTGTTCATTTCTGGTCCGCTCGTTGCGCTAGCCTTCGATGGTGTTGAGTTCGACTGGATTCACCTGAACCCCTTTGCGCTGAAACCAACGCACAGCCTTGTTGATCGTTTCTCTCGGCCCCTGCAACTCGATGGCAACCACCCCGACCTCGTCGGTGAGACTGGAATTCCGGATATTGAAGATCAGCTCAAACTTTTTGCTCATTTCCCAGATGAGCGGTTTGGTCGTCCGTTCCGCCGTAAAGGTCAGCCAGTATCGTTGTTTCTCGGTAGCCATAATGTTTTAGTTAAACCCAACCTGTTCTTGAATGCGGGCAACAGTCATTTCACTGTCGCCCGCGCCACGATTGCCGGCTCAGTGATCGAAAGCCCACTCGTGACCCTGGCCGTGATCCTGGTTGTGGCCATGATCGTGGCCATGAGCCAGTTCGATGGGACGTGGTCCGTGCGCCAGAACGTAGGCGGCCACCTTAAGGCCGACATTTTGACCTTCGTGGTCATCGAACGAATAGTGGATGCCGCCGTAGATGCGGCTGAGTCCGTTCTCCGCCGCGCCCTGACTCAGAGATTGGATCGTCCGGGGTGACTCACCAGCCGTCGTCGTGTGCAGGATCAGGGCATTTCGGTCGCCGAAGAATAATTGGAGCACGGCAAATCCGGCCTTCACGGTTCCACTGTGGCCACTCGGATAAGAGGGATGGGCTGGTGTCACGAGCAGCGGGTTCCAGACGGTGTAGTTGTTGGTGACGGTCCCGTCCGTATCTGCATTCAGGGCCGTGACCGGCCGCCAAAAGTCGTAGGTGTATTTCGCCTCCCAGATGGCGATGCGCGCATCGGCCACGGCGATGTCGGTCAGGACAAACAACAGGGCGTTTTCTTCCAGCGAAAGATTGCGGCTGGCGGAGAGCAGGCGTGCAGCCTCATTCACCGGCAACTCCGCATCCTGCTTATAAAACTGAGCGATGTGGGTTTGCTCGTCGGTGCGCAAAACGTTCGTGACTGAGCCGATGGCTTTTACCGCTGTCAGCGCCAGGCTGTATTTCCAACTTCCCACGGCGGGAGGCGGCGGTGGCCGAAACGAACTGCTGGCAGCAAGCACAAAGGGGGTGACCGAGCCCCACTGCGCATTGATTCCTGGCGGAAATGTCCCCGGAGTTGCGCCGGGCGTGGGCCGCCATTCGCCAACCCCGGGGGCAACCGGACCGGGATAGGTGACATTGGGACTCGAGCCGTCGTTCGCGCGGAGGGCAATGATGTCAGCCGCCGACGCGGAGCCGACGGTTTTGCCATTCTCCTTCGGCGAGCCGTCCAGGATGGTGCTGAGACTCGCCGTCAGATTGGCATCCAAGGCAGCCTGCTGGCTTGGGAAATAGTAGGCCAACACATCGTGTGCCGCCTGAGCCGCGGCCGCCTCCGCCGAAGCAGCATCTGCCGGGGGCACATTGTAATGGTAAGGCGTACCGAAGTGCTTGATGGAATTCACCGCATCATAAACGGCGACGGCCTCGATGGCACCGACGCGGGTACCAAGATTGCTGTTGAGCCCGCCGATTTTTGTGGCATCCACCGTTATCTTATTCCAATCTGTGATGACATCCGCGGACGCATGAGGCGCCAGGGAATAGAACAGCGCGGCGGTGATGGCAGATAGACGTGAGTAGTTAGAGTTCATTCGCTTTATCCGATGTTTGAGTTGTTTTATTTTTGGTAAAACTCCCAGCCAGAATCTCAGCGTGTGCCGTTGATGAGGACCGAAGAATTTCTTCAGTTAACAGAGCTAAGGATAAGCAGAATGAACATAATGTCAACTAACTTTATAGACATAGTGGTGTATTGATAAATAATCTTTGTAAGAATTTGATGTAAAACAAGATGTGGAGCAGAGAAAAGCTGCTAGTCTGGATTAGACAAGAAATAATAGTTCGCGATTGCTTGAATCGGTCATGGAAGACCGTTCGGCATTCTGGCGATAAACCAGCCACTAATTCCAAAGCCGGGGAAGACCATCTTCAGTTTCATCACCATCCTGCTGCAGCCCGCCCCAGGTCGGAAAAGCTTTGGGCATATGCTCAAATTCAATCCGTTGCATCCGGCGAGAGGTTCCCTTACGCTGGCGGAGCGAATTAAGCATAGCAAATCATGACGACCGCATCGACTCTAACGACCTTTGCCCCGATCAAAACCTTTCAGGTGGACGCCCTATCCGCGAGGGTTTATCCGGGCCAGACGGAACTTTCCCAGGACGTGGCGCGCATTGCCCAAGCGCACCTGCGGGAAACCCTGACGACCAAGGGGTCGGCGGCGGTGATCCTGGCGACGGGCAA
This sequence comes from Pedosphaera sp., assembly GCA_028293465.1. Classification (GTDB taxonomy): domain Bacteria; phylum Verrucomicrobiota; class Verrucomicrobiia; order Limisphaerales; family Pedosphaeraceae; genus JAQGOT01. The sequence continues at coordinate 5,444 of JAQGOT010000091.1, forward strand.
TTCGCAGATCAAGTTTCTGGAGGAATTGATCCGGTTGGGCGGGGTGGAGTGGTCGCGCATCACCTTGTTCCACATGGACGAGTACCTCGGGATTTCGGGCGAGCACAAGGCGAGCTTCCGGCGGTACATGCGCGAGCGGGTCGAAGGCCGCGTAAAGCCGCGCATGTTCCATTACCTGGAAGGCGATGCGCTGCTGCCAATGGATGAATGCGACCGTTACACGGAATTGCTAAGGGCTCAGACGATCGATCTCTGCTGTCTGGGGGTGGG
>JAQGOT010000098.1 GCA_028293465.1 Pedosphaera sp.
GGCGCTTTGCGCTAAAGCCTCAGCAACATGATCATCATCTTTTCAATCGCGGTCGGAGCCTTGGTGGCAGGCCTGTTCTACCAGACGGGCAACTTTCGTCCCCGCGTTGAACCTGAATTCCGCGGAGGCCATGCGACGGCGCCTTGAGATTTGGTCCTTGGGCATTGGGCCTTTCGGTTCGTTAAACCCTTCGCAACTCTCCCGTGAAAATGCCCGCCCCACACTTAAGAACGGCGACAACCAAAAAGCATTGCCTGGGATCGTTCTGAGGCTTTGGGGAAGCGTGACATTCGTCATGGCGATGCAATGATCGAAAGCTAAATATCCGATGTTCGTGACGGTGTCGGGGATTGTGACGTTGAGCAAGGTAAAGCACTGCCAGAATGCCCCACTCCCTATTGTGGCGACCGGAAGTCCATTGGTCGTCGAGGGGATGGTCACATTACCACCGGGGGCCGGTATACTTCGTAATGGTGATCGCGCCGCTGTTGGTAGTGAAGGTGAATAGTGTGTGAGCCTGCGTCGCCAGCGCCGATATAATGATGATGATGGGAATTCCGAGTTTCGGTCTGATTGATTTCATACTTATCTCTGTTCCCGTGCCGAACGAGGTGAGCTCAGCGACCCGGCGCACGGGACGCACCGATTGCAACGGCGACGCTCACGCCGGGTTAGATGTCATGATGGGTTGAGTCGCAGCCCCACCCAGGGCCACACTGTTTTGATTATGAAAACATACTTCCTCAAACCCATCATGACGCCTCAAACCCTAACCCCCACGCCCACGCCCGGCAAGCCGGTAGTGGCGCGTCCGCTGCCGCCGCATCAACCTTTGCCGCGCCCGGTGATTGATCCCAACAAACCCATGCTCAAGCTCGGCCTGGATGTGCACCTGGAATTCATCATGGCCGTCGCCCAGCCCGATCACGCCTCACCCAAGGCGCCGCGCAAGTTCTCCCGCCAGGAACTCGTGGAACAGGTCAAACGCTGGACCGCCGAAGGCCTCCAGGTGTTCTGCGTCCAGGAGAGTTGCGGCTTTGGTTTCGTGCTGCATCGCGAACTGGTTGCGGCGGGCGCGCAATCCTTCCTCATCACGCCCGTCGACCTGAGCGGCAAGCGCAAGACCGACAAGCTCGATGCCCGCGCGCTTTGTCTGCGGCTCTCGCGCTGGCTCGATGGCAACCGCGACGAGCTTTCGCCGATCCGCATTCCCAGCGAAGCCGAGCAACGCCAACGCGAGACCACGCGCCGCCGCAAGTTCCTCAAACGCCAGGTGCGCCAGCTGGCCAATCGCGGCCACGGCCAGGTGGCCGAGCATTGCCACCAGGAGCTGCCCTCCCGTTGGTGGGGCGCGCGCAACTGGAAAAAGCTTTCCGCGCTCGAACCCTGGCTCCTGGCCGTGCTGGAAAAACTGCGCGACCTGATCGTGGCCATGGAAAACCAGCTGGCGGCGTTGGAAGCCGAACTGCTGGCGCGGGTCAAGGATCAATCCCTGCCCAAAGGCCTGGGTGAAATCACGCTCGTCACGCTCGATGGCGAAGTGTGCGACTGGCACCGCTTCAACAATCGCAAACAGATTGGCAGTTACACCGGTTGTTGTCCGGGCGAACACAGCAGCGGCGGCCAACGGCGCCTGGGTTCCATCGACCGCATGGGCAACGGGAGAGTGCGGTCGCTTTTGGTCGAAGCGGTCTGGCGTTTCCTGGTCTGGCAACCGGAATGGAAAGCCGCGCAGAGGATGAAAGTCAAACTGGCCGCCGGTTCAGCCCTGCGCAAGAAGACGGTCGTGGCACTGGCCCGGCAACTGGCCGTTGACCTGTGGCGCTGGCGCACCAGCCGTTGCACCATGGCTGATCTGGGCTGGATTGCCGCGTAGCCATTGACTGCCCACAAAACTTTTACTTTTGTTCCAGACGGCAACATCGCGGGGAAGCAGATTGAGCGCTTTTGCGATCGGGCGGGTCCTGTCCGTAGCTGCAGCTGGTGTCGCCACAAGCGCACCGTCGGTTAGATGGGACGGACCCCTCGGTCGCCGCAGTCACACAAGCAAGACACGATGGGCGTTGAACTCTTCAACTGTCCGGATAGGAGCTGGTGCGGGACGTAATCGTCAGGCACAAACAGAAGCGGCGACACTGGTCGGCCACGCTCAAGCAAAGCTTGCCCACGCTGAACCCCTCCCACGCGGAGGAGAAAGGAAAAAGCGCCTGGTAGGAATTTGAATTGAGGATCTGAGCCAAGGCCGAGCCTCCCGCCGGCACGGAAATCAAATCGCTGCCGCGCGCGACTCCGCTTCACTCCGTTGCGCTCCGCGCGAACTGGCGCCTCAACGAAAAAACCTGACGGAAATTTTACCACCCTCTTGACAACCCTCATAGGCGCTGCAGCGCATGGTTAGGCGGCGTGGGTTTCATACTCAATTCCAGTCTGTATAGAGTGAAACGCCTACTTTGGTGCTGTCAATCGGCCAAACCTCGACGTGCAACCAGTCACCCACTGGCGATGCGCAACTGTAAGTCGCGAGCGGTGAACCCCGCCGCCAACTCGCGTGAAGCTGATACTGTGAGTTGCCGGGAATGAAAGTCTGCAAACCGGTCCGAACGGTGAGCTGCGCTAGAAAACCAGCCAGGTCATTTGTGGCGACTGTAAAGGCAGAGGCAGCGCCACGGTCAAGAAAACCCCGCGAGGCATCACCGCGACACTCAAACGCCGAAGCGGAAGCTGGAAGACGAAGGCCATGCTCGTGCTCGATACGAGTCCGCGGGTCGCGAAATCCCGAGCGAGTGAATACGAACGCGACGGCAAGCAGCACCACAACCACTGCTGCAAACTTGATGACGCGTCGATTGTTCATGCGCGTGCGAATGCCGCCTAACAATCAATATGCGACACGTGTCGCAATAGTTCCAATATACGAACAATATTTCGAGTGCATTACTATCGCTCAATTTGTTTCACGATTCCAATCTGCGTTGGACGCAAACTATTGTCCAGCACATTGCTGGTCAACCATGGGTGACAGGTTCTGTTCTGCAAAGGCTGCGAGCAAGTTGCGTGATGGTGTGATGCCAAATCCCAACGATGCTACAGTGAAGCGAGCACGTCCCACACCCGAACACCCCCGCTTGACCGATGGCCAGATTGGCCCCTTAACGACATTGGCGCGACCCCTTTCGGAATCGCGCCAATCAATCGTGATGTGTTGCCGCGGGTCGTGCCGCGCTCCAACCTCAAAGTCCTGGGGAACCTGCCCGCGTGAGCGTTTCACTCGGTAATGGGGGCCGAGTTCCTTGATGTTGCCCCGGAGGTGCCGGGGAACAGTTCGTCGGTGCTGACACCCAGAACCTTCGCCAGCACAAAAAGCTCCAAGCCAGGCGCCCGCCGGTCTTGATGTTCCAGCCGTGTTACAGATTCCCGGCTTGCATCCCGCTTGAAAAACTCCTGGCATGCGCATCTAAACAGGGGAACCGGCTCGGTTGCCAGCGGTTGCCATAAAACACCCCATTGGGCCAGATTAGGCCGGATTGTTGATGATTGAGGGAAAACTGCCAGAAACGGAGGAAACACCTATAAACAGGGGATTTTGTTGGGTTTTGAAGTGGTGCCAGAGCCCGGATTTGAACCGGGGACCAAAGGCTTATGAGTCCTCTGCTCTACCAACTGAGCTACTCTGGCAACCGAATTAAAATGAACCACCGACAGACTTTGTCAATCTAATGGTGGGTTTCCCGCACCAAAACCAGCCCCTGCCGTCCATCGTCCACCGCATGGAGCGCAGACCGTATCACAAGCCCTCGGACAACATCAAGTCCTGAAAAATGCCTGCTGGGACCAAGGGGGCAAGGGCCAATTGGCGTCCGGCGATTCGAAGCCTCGTTAAAGATTTGTCTGATTTCATGGAGCAGATAGCTTCCTCCGCCGTTGTTTCATCGACAACGGCAACTTGGGAATTTACCATTCTCGCTTGAATGGACTAAATCGATTCCAGGACAATCTGATCCTGGGCCCTAAAGTGCAGTTTGCAAATTCATGAATGTCAGTAATTTTTCCGTGCTCCAGCGCCAGGCGCTGCTCGATCTCTTGGTGCTCGCCATGTATATGGATGGCAACCTCGCCTCCGCTGAAGAGGCGCGCGTCGAGCAACTGCTCGCCGCGATGGGGGTGGACTCGGATTATGATCGCAACCGTGATTTCGATGCGGCCGTCACCCGGGTCCGGCAACATTCCCAGTCCGCCGAGGATGCGCGGGCCTGCGTCGCCAGATTGGCGGGAAGCTTCACGACTCCAGAACATCGTCGGAAAGTTTATGACACGCTCAGCGACTTGACCGCGCTCGACGGCCAGGTTTCGGCGGAAGAAAGCAAGTTCCTGGCATTCGTCCGAAATGCGTTTCAAATATAAGGGAAGCCAGGGTTTCTGCCTGGCGGCATGAAACGGCGGAGCTTGCTGCTCCACCAAAACACCTTACCGTGCAAAGCCGTTTAAGCTAGAATCCTGTTGTGATTAAACCCGAATTGGTTTAGTTAAACCTGCCACCATGAAAATGCGCTTTCCCCGATTTCCGCTACTGCTGTCGTGGTTTCTCCTCTCCCTGAGTTCCGTGAGCGCGTCGGATTGGCCGCAGTGGCGGGGCCCGGCGCGGGACGGGCATACGGCCTCAGAAACCCCGGTGCCTAACACCCTGCCTGCGGAACCAAAAGCTCTTTGGCGTTTGAACATCGGCGGGGGATTTTCCTCGCCGGTTATCGCTGGCGGTAAATTGGTTTACCTCGACGCGCAAAATCAAAAGGAAGTGGTTCATTTACTGGACGCCCGGACCGGCAAAGAGGTTTGGCAGGTGCCTTTCGCCAACGTCTTTGAGGATGAATGGGGCCCGGGCCCGCGCAGCACGCCGATCATCGATGGCGACCGGGTTTACGCGCAATCGTGCAACGGCGAATTCCGCTGCCTGCAATTGGCGAATGGAAAGGTCGTCTGGGGTGTTAGTTTCGATAAGGATTTCGGCGTAAAATTCGCCGGCAGCAAACAGGAGCAGGGGGTTGCCCGGCGACGCGGCAACAACGGCTGCGGTGTGATCGAAGGCGATCGACTAATCCTGCCCGTCGGCAGCACCCAAGGTGCGAGCCTGATCTGTTTCGACAAGCTTACCGGCAAAGTCCTCTGGAAATCCTTGGATGATGAAGCGGCTTATTCCTCCTTGATGATCGCCACCCTGGCAGGTGTGCGGCAAGTCCTGAACCTGAACGCAGAGGCGTTGGTGGGAGTGGAGTTGGCCACGGGAAAACTGCTCTGGCGCGTCCCCCTGCGGACAGACGCCAAGCGCCATGCCGCCACCCCGGTCGTCTGCGGAGACACGGTCATTGTCAATTCGCACACCATCGGCTTGCGCTGTTTCAAAATCACCAGTGCAGGAGCCGGTCAGCAAGCCGCTGAACTGTGGGCGAATAAGGAATTGAAGATCAATCTGGCCACCCCGGTGCTGGTTGATCACTATCTTTTTACCCAAGGCGCGGGAAAGGATTACGTCTGCGTGGATGCCTTCACCGGCAAGCAAATCTGGCGGCAGGAGGGCTTCGCTGACAATTATGCGCCCACGATCGCCCTCGGGAAAAACCTGTTGGTGCAGACGGACAAGGGCGACCTGGTTTTGGTCGCTCCCGACCCCGCTCAATACACGGAATTGGGCCGCGTGCAGGTGTGCGGAAAAACCTGGAGCCATCCCGCCTACGCCGACGGCAATCTTTACGTGCGCGAAGGTCTGACCCAAAATTGGAAGCTGACCTGCTTCCAATTAATCGCTCCTTGATCAGCCGCGTCCCACCCTCGATGACGGCGTTTCCCTTGCTCAAATAAATAACTCGCTGCTGATGAAACTGTTCCAATTCACATTCCTAAATCGGATCGCGGGCTTCGGTCTGTTCGCAGTTCTCGTGATTTCCTGCACCACGCTCGCCGCAAAGCCAGCGCCGGTCTTGGCGACCGCTCAAGCCGCTTACGGTAAACATGGAATGGTTGCCAGTGTGAACCCGCTGGCGACCGCCGCCGGCCTTCAGGTGCTCAAGCAAGGCGGCAATGCCATCGATGCAACCGTGGCGGTGGCCCTGACTCTGGGCGTGGTGGACGGAAATAATTCGGGAATCGGGGGTGGCTGTTTCATGTTGATCCGGCGCGCGAATGGCTCGGTGGTGGCCATTGATGGTCGCGAGGTGGCTCCGGCAGCGGCCACACATGACAAGTACATCCGCGACGGCAAGGGCGATACCGAACTCAGCCAGGTGGGAGCGTTGGCGAGCGGGGTGCCCGGAGCCCTGGCGGCTTACGAACATGCGGTCAAACAGTATGGGCGAAAAAGCCTCAAGGATTTAATTCTGCCCGCGGCAGCGATGGCCGAGCGCGGGTTTGAGGTGAACGAACATTACGCGAGTGCCTTGGAATCCGCGAAGCTGGAATTGGCCAAGTTCGCCGGCGCGCGCGCGGTATTCTTGAAACCCGACGGAACGACTTACGCGAAGGGCGAAATCCTCCGGCAACCCGATCTGGCGGCGACCTACCGTGGCATCGCTGCCCAAGGCGCTGATTGGTTCTACCGCGGCCCGTTTGCGGTGGCCGTCGAAAGTTGGATGAAGAAGAACGGCGGCATTATGACCGCGGCGGATCTCCGAAATTACCACATTGCCATCCGCGAGGCGGTGGTCACCCCCTATCGTGATTGCCAACTCATCACTTTCCCGCCGCCGAGTTCGGGCGGGGTGCATGTCACAGAAATCCTGAACATTCTGGAATCCTTCGATTTGAAGGCCTTCGATGAGCCAACCCGGCTGCACGTAATTGCCGAGGCGATGAAACTGGCCTTTGCCGACCGCGCTTATTGGCTGGGTGATCCGGATTTTGTGCAGGTGCCGTGCGGGCTCATTGACAAAAGTTATGCGGCCGCGTTGGCCCGCAAAATTGATCTGAAACATTCGACGGCCGTGCTGGCACATGGCCTGCCGCCGGATTGGCGGACCAATTCGTTCAAGAAGCACACGACCCACTTCTCGGTGGCCGACGCCGAAGGCAATTGGGTCGCCTGCACCGCCACCGTGAACACCGGCTTTGGCTCGAAGGTGGTGATCCCCGGCACGGGTGTGGTGATGAACAATGAAATGGATGATTTCTCAACCCAGCCAGGCGTGGCGAATTTCTTTGGATTGGTTGGAGCCGAGGCCAACGCGGTGGCGCCCGGCAAACGCCCGCTTTCGAGCATGAGTCCGACCATCGTGTTGAGAAACGGTCGGCCGATGCTGGCCTTGGGCGCGGCCGGCGGGCCGACCATCATCTCACAGGTCGTGCTCGCGCTCGTGAATATGCTGGACTTGGGCCAACCTCCCGAAGTGGCCATCGCCCAGCCCCGATTTCATCATCAGTGGTCACCCGACGAATTGTCGGTCGAAAAGTCGATGCCCGCCGCGTTGCAATCGGCTTTGGCAGCGCGCGGACACAATTTGAAAGTGAAAGAAATTATCGGTGTGACGCAGATTGTCGGACGGACCCGGGACGGAAAAAGCTTCGTCGGGGTCGCTGATCCGCGAGCGTCCGGCCGGGCGGAAGGCTGGTAAACGGTCGTCTGGTTCGGGCCTTATGGCGGAGGCGCATTGAGATAGGCTTTCGCCATTGACGGAGGAATCAACGCCAGAACGCTCCGTGGGATACGCATCATGGCGTTCTCGCGCAATGAGAAGTTCCATTCGGCGAACGGCGGCGCGAATTCCCGGGGGTCGCATGTTTTTGATTCATTGTCCCGTTGTGGTTCGCTGTCCCCGGATTCCGGATTGCCACCTTTTTCGCCTTCCTTTCCTCTGGCCATCTCCAACCACTCGGTAAACCAGGGCGATTCATTCCAATCTTCTGTTTCCATAACTAAAACTTCTCCCATCACGTTGTTAAAGTCCCGATTCTACCATCCATTAAGCCGCCTGTGAGGGCGCAACTCC
>JAQGOT010000113.1 GCA_028293465.1 Pedosphaera sp.
CAGTATAAGAACTCGTTGAGCGACCCGACTTGGACGAACTTGCCGAACATGCCGGTATCCGGTACCGGCGCGGTTGTGACCATTACGGACCTGACGAGTGGACAACCGATGCGGTTCTATCGGGTCACCCAAACGCCATAATACTCCAGCCTTGGCCCGCAACCCAGCCGAAGGAAGGTTCCTTCGGCTGGGCTTGCGCCGGGGCAAACTTTGAAACGAAGAAAAACAGCCTGTGGCACGGGGAACCGGTAAACCGTTTAAGGTGGAACCGGAATGTGCCAAACCTTATAAAATAAAAGCTGATGAAAACAAAATTGATGAAAACCGCCCTGTTAACCGCCGCCTTTTGGACGAGCGCCATGGGCATCACGGCCTTGGCCGCGGGTGCGCCGAAGCTCCAATTCGACCAGACGGTCTATGACTTTGGCAAGACCTCGCAGGTCGAAACCGTCACCGGCACCTTCAAGTTTAAAAACGTGGGCGACGACCTGCTCAAACTGGAACCGCCCAAACCCTCCTGCGGTTGCACGATTGCCAGCCTGAAGCCTGACACGCTCAAGCCCGGCGAAACCGGCGAGCTGGCGTTTACCCTGAATCTCGGCCGTTCCCGGGCGACCATGGAGAAGCACATTGCGATCAAGTCCAACGATCCCGAGACGCCCGAAGTCTCGCTCGCCATCAAGGTGGATTACACGCCGCTCTTCGACCTCAGCCCGATGACGCTCGCGCCCGACCTGGCATTCGGCATGAAGGAGATCGAGCAATTCACCGCCCTTAACCGCACCGACGGCAAGCCGATCGGCAAGCTGCGACTCGATGCCTCCAAGCCTTGGATCACGGCCAAGGTGGTGCCCGGGCCCAAGGAGGATGCAGCCACGGCGCGCATTCGCATCCTGCTGCAACGGGACGGAGCCCCGCGCCGTTTCAACGAATCCATCCAAGTTTACACCGCCGAGCAAACCAACATTCCGGTCGCCACCATCTACCTTTACGGTCAGATCCGGGGCGAGGTCTCGGTCAGTCCGGAAGCGCTGTATTGGAGCGTGACGGGCGGGGCGCAGCCGGCGGCCGACCGCCTGGAGGCGATGGTGGTGCGTCGGGTGACGATTCGTTCGGCCAATGAGCAAGCCTTGAAGCTGAGCAATCCGCAGAGCACGATCCCGGGCATTCATGTCGAACTGGTGACGAAGGAGCCGGGCAAGGTCTATGAACTGGTGGCTAAACTCAATGAGACCCCGGGCCAGACCGTCAGCGGCAATGTGTCCTTTGAGACCTCGGTGGCGACGCAGCCGAAGATTGAAGTGCCCGTCATCGTCAACGTCCTCAAACCGTAAGCGTGCGGATGGGCAGGATCCTTGAGCAGGCGTTGGTGATTGTCCTCCTCGGCGTGGCGTTGGGACTGGCGGGAAACCGCGCCTCGTCCCGCAGCCTGCCGTTGATTGGATCGCCCAGGCCAGCCTCCCCGGCGGATGCGTTCCTCGCGCTCGACCAAGCCAGGGAACTCTGGCAGGGCGGCGTGGCGCTGTTCCTGGACGCGCGTGAACCGGCCGATTACGCGGCCGGCCATATTGGGAACGCGTTAAATCTGCCCGCGCAATCCTTCGAACAACACTTCGGTGGAATTGCGCCGCTGCTGACGCCCGAGTCGCCCCTGGTTCTCTATTGCGACGGCAAGGAGTGCGAGCTCAGCCAGCGTCTGCAAGCCAGCCTGCGCCAGTTGGGCTATACCAATACGCACCTCCTGTTCAATGGCTGGACCGCGTGGCGTCAGGCCGGCTTGCCGACGGCGCAGAGCGGGCAACCATGAAACCGCCGCTCGCACTGCCGGATGATTTTGCCGAATCGCAAAGGGGGGCGGTGGGATCCGCAGACCTCCCTCACCCGGTCCCGCCCGAGCGGGTGGAGGAGGGGAGTCGCCCCACTTTCCTGGCACCCTATCTCCTTGCGGACACTGCGACTTGGATCAACTGGCTTCTACGCTTGGTCGTGGGCGGGGCGTTTGTTTTCGCCGGCGCGCTCAAAATTGCCGATCCGGCGAAGTTTGCCATCGCCGTGAGCAACTATCGGCTGGTGCCCGACGATTTGATCAACCTGATGGCAGTTCTCCTGCCCGGGGTGGAAGTGATGGCCGGGTTGTTTGTGCTGGCGGGCATCTGGCTGCGGGCCGCCGCGCTCGTCATCACCAGCCTGACGGTGGTCTTCGCCGTCGTAATCGGCTCCGCGCTCGCGCGTGGGTTGAACATCGATTGCGGCTGCTTCGGGACGCTGGGCGGCAAACATATCGGTCTGGCCAATCTCGCGATTGACACGGCCCTCTTTTGCCTCGCCGCGTCATTGGCCTGGCGAGCCGGAGCTTGCCCGGGCCGGTCAAAATTTTCAGTGAAGCCGGTGCGCAGAAACCTGCGGCCCCGTCTGAGGCTTCACTGAGCAACAATTCGGCAGGCGAGTGCGAATCACGTGAATCCGTGTGCCACGGGATGCTCGGTACTCATTGCCGGAACCAGCCCTGCGGCCCTTAATTGTTTGGGGGTCGCAGGGCCAATCTAAAATTCGCGACGGTTTTGAAACGCGACCCTCAAACCCCCGCC
>JAQGOT010000156.1 GCA_028293465.1 Pedosphaera sp.
AATGGAGTGATGCTGAATTTCCAGGGTCCCGGCCCGCAATGGATGGGCGGCGCGACGCTGCCCCCCGGTTACGAAGCGGAGTGGGCGGAGATGATTGCGTCGTTGTTGATTTACGCGCGGAATACGCGGCACCTGCAGTTCAGCCTGGTGGGGCCGGACAATGAGCCGGATAACATCAATCAGGGAGTGGATGTGGTGAATGCCGCCCAGTATGTGACGATGTTGCACCTGCTGGCGCAAAAACTGGATACGAACGGCTCGAGCGACCTTCGTTTCGTGGGACCGGACCGCGCGGGAGGCGGCACGAATTTTATGCCGGAGATGATGAACGATCCGGTAGTCATGGGCAAAATGGCGCATTTTGGCGTACATGGTTATTCCGGCAGCGGGACGGGCTCCACGGGCGTGCGCGCTTTCATCAATCAATCGGGGTTCCAGGATCGCACCCTGTGGATGACCGAGTTCAACGTCTGGTGCCCCAGTTGCGAGTCCGGCGACGGGAACACGAATGATTGGAGTTATTTCCGCGGCACGGCGGAGTATCTGTTGGGCCATCTGGCGAACGGCGCCTCGGCCGGCATGGTGTGGGACGGGTATGACAGCTTTTACACGCTGCGGAACCTGGGGTGGACCTACTGGGGGTTATTCGCCGTGGATGACACGAACGCCGTGCCCAAGACCTACACGCCACGGAAAAACTTTTACACGCTGGCGCAGATTGCCAGGTTTGTTCGCCCCGGTGCGCAGCAGATCGGGCTGAGCGGGTCGCTTGGGTCATTGATGGCGCAGGCCTTTTACCACAAGGTCAGCGGACAACTTACCCTTACCGGTGTGAATCCCGGCAACGCGACGACTCTGTCCGGCACACTGGCATCGCTGCCGGCCGTTGGCAGCCTAGAGTTTTATTGCACGAGCAGCAGCACCAACCTTTACCACAGCGCTCCGGTGATGATCACGAACGGGGCGTTTACCGCCAGCATACCCGCAGATTGCGTGTTCACGCTCACCGGCTTTGACCCAGGGAAGACCGCGGTCTCGGTGGCCATCACCAACCCGGTGGACGGTGCCCGTTTTGCCGCGCCGGCAACGATCTCAATTTCCGCCAGCGTCTCGACCTCGGCAGGCAGCCACAGCACGGTGGCGTTTTTCAACGGCGCGACCAAGTTGGCCGGGACGAACGTTCCGCCCTACAGCATGATTTGGAGCAACGTGGGACCGGGTGATCACGTGTTGACTGCGAGGGCCACGAATTCGCTCGGGAACAGCGCGGTTTCCGCCGGGGTGCACGTGGTCGTGGTCGGTCCGCTGGCGCAGATCGAGGTCCTGCCGACCAATGCCATGGTAATTCCTTACGGGGCACAGCAGTTCACAGTGATCGGCAAGGATGCGCAGGGAAACCCGCTCCTTTCGCAACCGGCATTTGGCTGGTCGGTGAACGGCGGCGGCACGATTAATTCCAACGGATGGTTCACCGCCGGCGGCAGCGTGGGTGGGCCGTTCACCATTTCCGCGACCAATGGCAGTTTGAGCGACACCGCGAGCGTGAGCGTGGTCACGAACCTGAACCTTGCCCCCAACGGCACGGGCTACACCTGGTATAACCTCGGCACCTCCAGCAACAACACGCCGCAGGTTGCCACGCCCGGCGTCAACGACGGCGATTTGGTCACGGACGTGCCTTTGACGCCGGACGGCGCGTGGGATACTCATGGCGCTTACGAAGCGGCCGGCGTCATTTGGTCGGCCCCGCAGACCTTCAGCAAGGTCGTTTATCGGAACGGTTCGTACACCCCGGGTGAGGACGGGGTTTTTGCCGCCAACAGTTGCAATTTTCACCGGATGGTTTGGTGTGGCTTGATGCCGGAGCGGAATGGTTGCTCACGCCGGCTTACACCTATAACTCGCCCGCCTCCGCCGGGGTGAACTTCACCTTCAGCGGCAGCCTGGCCACCGTGACGGGGGTTCGTTGTGTGGGCCGGGTCCGCACCGTGGAGGTGACGCCTCCGCCCAACTCGTGGTTTGGCAAAGCGACTGAGGTTCAGGCTTTTGCCGGGGCGGTGGCGCCGCAACCCCCGCCGGTGCTGCGCAGCAGTGTGGAGACGAACGGAATCGCCATTTGGTGGGCCGGTGCCGTGACCAATTACGTGCTGGAAGCCGCGACGAATTTAAACCCGCCGATCGGTTGGTCACCGCTGACGAACGCACCGGAACAAATCGGTGACCAATAGGGGGTGATCGTCTCACCAGTTGCTGGGCGGCAGTTCTTCCGCTTGCGACAGCCCTGACCGGAGCGTTCCGAAGGGACGACGCGACAGGAAAGTGGCGTGGCCGCGCGCATTCTTAAGGTCAACACCCCGGTTGCAGGCGGTAAAGGACTTACACCAAGTTATTTGAGGACATCTTCATTGAGGACGACAAGGATGAGTTTTGTCCAAACGAGGGTGAACCGGGAAGGATCGCGACAACGTGTTTTTACCTGTGCCGGTTGTCGGCAATGGGAGTGGCATTTGAAATGAGGAGATTGTGGTTTAGCTTGGAGGAGGCGAGATGAACGACCAAACACATTCGGCAACGATGCGGAATAAACTGCGAACGGCGACGTGGCTCCGCTTGCTTTTGATCCTGATGGCGCTGTTGCCGCTCGCCGTTATGTTTTTGTTGCCGGGCGGGAGCTTGCTCGCCGGCGTGGTGTGGCTGTGGTTTATCCTGGCAGTTTCCTTTTTGATTCTTTCCTCATATCTGCGCCGGTCGCGGGTTGCGGAAACCGTTCCGGAAGCCGAGGCCCACCTTCTTTACGAGGCCGATCAACCCGATCCCGTCCGGGAAGTGATGGATGTGCGGATGGCGATGGAGCAGGGCGGGGTGCGGATTTTCCGCGGCCGGCTTCGCGAGTCCGCCGCGGCCGCATATCAAAGACTTAAACAGGCCTTCGGGGCGCAGACCGTGCCCCTGCTGCAACAGGACAAGCAGATGGATGCAGCCATTTACCTGATGCCCAAACCCGTTGAGGAAGTCACCCTGGAACAACCGGTGCGACCTTGGCTCAACTGGCTCCTGTTCGGTCTCACGGTTCTGA
>JAQGOT010000202.1 GCA_028293465.1 Pedosphaera sp.
TGGTTCATCTTCGGCGCCAAAACGCTCGACCCGAAACCGTGATCGCCTTCCGACCGCATTGCCGATATTTTCCAGTTATGCGAAAAACGGTCCTCCTGCTCCTGACCTGCTGGCTGCAATTCCTGGCCGTGGACTCCCGTGCCGCCACGTTCCAAAACCCGATCAACGACGGGGCCGATCCCTTCATGCTCTATTATCAGGGCAATTACTACCTCACCACCACCCGGAGCGACTCCATCCGCATGTCGAAAGCACCAACCTTGGCCGCGCTAAAAACCGCCACTCCGACGATGCTCTGGAAGGATACCAACACCTCCCGCTCCACCGCCCTCTGGGCGCCGGAGTTTCATTTCATCAGCAACCATTGGTATCTCTATTTCACCGCCACCTCCAGCGACAACGCCGATGATCATCACCGCATGCACGTGCTCGAGAGCGCCGGCACGGATCCACTTGGTCCCTATACGTACAAAGCGCGCCTATTCAATCCCACCAATGACCACTACGCCATCGACGGCACCGTCTTCCAACAGACAAATGGCTCCCTTTATTTCCTCTGGGCCGCCCGCCCCGGCCATGTGCTCTACATCGCCCGCATGGCCAACCCCTACACCCTGCTCGGCAACGGCGTCAATATTCCCGCCAGCGGCCTCGGCTGCGATGAGGTGCGCGAAGGCCCCATCGTCCTGCAACGGAACGGCCGCGTCTTCCTGATCTACTCCGCCTGTGACACGCAGAAACCCGATTACAAGCTGGGCATGCTCATCGCCGATGAAAAAGTGGACCTCCTCAACCCACGCTCTTGGAAGCAACATCCCCAACCGGTCTTCGAACGCAACGACGCCAACGGGGTTTTCGGCCCCGGTCACAACAACTTCTTCCGATCGCCCGACGGCACGGAAGACTGGATCGCCTACCACGCCAAGACCACCTCCGCCTACACCTATCACGGCCGAACCACCCGCGCGCAGAAGTTCACGTGGAACCCGGACGGCACCCCCAACTTCGGAGTCCCACTCCCGCTCAGCGCCTTGATCGACGAGCCATCTGGTGGGGCGAAATAGGGCACATCCGTATCCCGCCTCCGGCGCGCGGCGTTGACGCCGGTTCGCTCCCAACCCCCTTCACCCTCGCTCCGCTGCGTCCGGCAACTCCAACCAAAACCGGCTCCCTTCACCGGGCCGCGATTCCACCCCGACGGTCCCTCCCATCCGTTCCACCCCCTTGCGGACGATCGCCAACCCGATGCCGGTCCCGGTGTACTCATCAGCCCGATGCAACCGCTCAAACACCCGGAAAATCCGCTCCAAATATTCCGGCTCAATCCCGATCCCATTGTCCTGAATCCAAAGTCGCACCGTCCCTTCACGCCGCTCCGCCCACATACGCACCTGCGGAACCACGCCCGGAGCCACGAACGTCAAGGCGTTTCTAACCAACTGCATCAGTGCTTGGCTTAAGAGGGCCGGATCGGCGCGGACTGACGGCATCGGCTCGACCAGTTGCACCTTGGCCTTTTTGGCTTTGACCTCCGCTGCCATTTGCAACAACGCGCCTTCAATCTGCTCGGTCAGCGCCACCCGTTTGAAGGACGGTCTGAGGTGCCCCAAACGACCGTAAGCCAGCAGATCCAATATGAGCTGATCCATGCGTTTGGTGGCGGTGATAATCCGCTTGGCCGAATCCGTGGTTGCTTCATCCAACTGCGGCCCCACGGCTTCCACCAGCAACTCCGTAAAGCCCGCCAGCGTGCGCAACGGTGCGCGCAGATCGTGCGCAATATGATACAATACCCCTTCCAATGATCGGACTGTTTCCTCCAGGCTGGCTGTCCGTTCGGCCACCCGCCGTTCCAAAGTTTGGGCGTGATTCGCGAGTTGTTCCTGGGTCAATCGCAACGACTCTTCCGCTTGCTTGCGCCGGGTGATGTCTTCCGCGATGGCTAGGATGCCGGTGGCCTGGCCCTCGGTTTCCTGCAGCAGCGAGACGCTGCTCTGGGTCCAGACGATGCTGCCGCCCTTGGTCACATAACGCTTTTCAATGATGAAATTCGAAATCTGGCCGGCCAGAAGTTGGCCGACCAGCTCCAAGCTTCGGTTCAGGTCCGGCGGGTAGGTGATGGAACGAAAATCCTTCCCCAGCAACTCCTCCTTGGTGTAGCCCATGATAAAACAGAAAATGGGATTCACCTCGCGAAAACGTCCCTCCAAATCCATCATGCTCATGCCCACCGCGGCGCCGGCGAATGCGGTCCGGAAACGCTCCTGGCTTCGGCGCACCGCTTCTTCCGCCCGCTTGCGCTCGGTGATATCAAGGATGATGGCATTGACACTCGTGACCAAACCCTTTGCGTCCTTGAGCGGATAATAACTGACCAGCCAATCCCGCTCCAGATGCGGCTGCTTGTGAGTCCGGCCGTGCGCCTCAAAGTTCACAATGCTCTCGCCGGTTTCAATGACCCGCCGGTAATTGGGCTCCGTTTGATCGGCGAGCATCGGAATCACCTCCCGAATCGTCCGGCCGATGATCTGGCTCGGCGGGAGACCGATGGTTTCGGCCACCACATCGTTGACCCGCACATAACGCAGGTCTCTATCCACCAAAACCAACCCCCAAGGAGCTGATTTGTACAGCGCTTCAAGTTCGGTGGTTTCTTCCCGATACCTGCTTTCACTCTGCCGCAGCGCCAACTCCACCCGCTTGCGTTCCGTGATATCATGGGCAGAAACGACCCGGACCAAACGTCCTTTATAGCCCAGGTTTCGCCCGCGCAATTCCACCAGCAAGATTGACCCGTCTTTTTTTCGGACCCTGGCCTCGTACGGCTCTTCCGATCCAGTCTGCATATGCTCAACGATCGTTTCCCGCGATTCCGGTTCGACGAGCAGGTCGATGATGTTCTTGCCGAGCAACTCCTCTGGTTCATAGCCAAACATCTCGCAAATACTGTGGTTCACGTCCAACGCGACTCCCTTCTCGTGGATCACCACCGCGTCAAACGTTGCCTCCGCCAGTGCCCGATACCGCTCCTCACTCTGCCGCAGGGCCTCCTCCGCCCGCTTGCGCTCGGTCACCTGCGTGAGCACGGCAAGGGAACACACAATGTTGCCATGGCCATCCTTTTCGGCGATCGCCGACAGGAGGATATCGAGAATTTCGCCGTTCTTCTTAACAAACTGATATGGAATATCCTTGCAGACACCTGCTTTGAAATACTCCGGCAGCGCTACGTCCCGGGCGTACTGTTGGCAATCTGGCGTCAGGAACTCCACCGATTTCCGTCCGATGACCTCTGCTCGCGTATAGCCGAGCGCTTCCAACCAGCAATTGCTGACACTTAAAAGCCTCCCGTTCCCGTCAATGGAGTGCATCATGACCGGCGTGCTTTCATAGAGCGAGCGGTACCTCTCCTCGCTTTTATGCCACCGCTCCTCGGCCTGGCGGTGCTTTTCAATCTCCTGTTCCAATCTTGCAGCCAGCGCGCGGATTTGCTCCTCGCGATGTCTAGCCCGGTGCAAATGGGTGATGGCGGCCAATCCAATGGCCGTTACACCTGCGTAAACCAACAGCAAAATCAGATCAGAGGGGGTGTCCCCCGTGAATTGATACAAGGGTGGAACGAAGAAAAAGTCCCCCAGCGGGAGCCCCACCAACAGCGCCACCAACCCCGGCCCCAAGCCTCCGTACCAGGCCGCGACCAACGACGCTGCCACAAATAAAATCAAGGGAGCGCGATAGCCGATCAGCGGCACGAGGCCATGGCTGATTGCCAAGGCCAGCAGCACACACCCTGCCGCCACGCCATACCGCGCCAGCACCGGCCGAGTGCTCCGCGGCTTGTCCTCTGCAACGGATGAAATGTTTTCTGTTCTAATTGGCATTCCTGACAAATCTATGCCGATTTTCAACCAGCAAACCAGGCGGTGCTGATTGCAAACGGAACGTAGGCGATCTTTTAAAGATCATTACCGCATATGACGGTGGTGGTTCACCACCCTGTGCTTTAACTACGGACGAAACTTGGTATCAGCCAAGACTCTTCCGCCAAATCCCCTACTTTCGGTCTGGGACATTGGGCAAAGAATACTTACAGGCCTGTTCCCATTCTCAGCATTCCTCTCAAACCAGGATGACGCAAGGGATTGAGCCGGGAATGACAAGGAGCGAAGCCTCCAGCGGCTCACGCCTGAGGCCCGGACTTTCCGGGCGCTCCCCTCCACCTTCCCAATTCATCCATCAATAACCACTGATCGAGGCCGCTTCCCTCCGCTTGACATTCTAAACATTTGTCGGACTTTTGGTGAATAGGAGGCGGACATGGAATCCAAAGGCTTTTTGCCGGTCAGTGACCGGCCATCAAACCCCGCCCGGCGACAATTCATCAGAGCCACCGGCACGCTCGGCGTTGGCGCCGCGTTGGGAATGGATGCAACCGCACAAACGGCGGCTTCCGGCCCTTCGGAGGGCGCGTCTCAAGGCAACTCACCAAAACCAGGTGCGCCAGCGGCCAAACGCCAAAATCCCGGGACCAGCTCCGAAGCAATCCCGCGCCGCCCGCTCGGCCGCACCGGCGTGCAGGTTTCGGCCATCGGCATCGGCGGCCATCACCTCGGCGATATTTCCAGCGTGGACGAAGCGATCCGTCTCGTCCACGAGGCGATGGACGCTGGCATCGATTTCTTCGGCAACGCCTGGGAATATTACAACGGCATCACCGAGAACTGGCTCGGTCGGGCGCTTAAGGGCCGGCGCGATAAAACCTTTTTGATGACCAAGGTCTGCACGCATGGTCGCAGCGGCCAACTGGCCATGCGCATGCTCGAAGAGTCCCTGCAACGGCTTCAGACCGATCACCTGGACCTGTGGCAGATTCACGGCATCGTTTATGATAACGACCCCGAATTGGCCTATGCCAAAGGCGGTGTGCTCGAGGCCTTCGATCAAGCCAAACAGCAGGGGAAAGTCAGGTTCGTCGGCTTCACGGGTCACAAGGAACCCGCCTTCCACCTGGACATGATTCAGCGCGGGTATCCCTTCGATACAGTGCAGATGCCCCTGAACCCTTTCGATGCCAGCTTCCACAGCTTCGAGCAACAGGTCCTGCCCGAGCTCAACCGCCGGGGTATCGCCGCCCTGGGCATGAAGAGCATGGGGGGAACCGCCGACGCGGTGAAACGAGGTGTGGTCAAAGCCGAGGAACTCCTGCGCTACGCCATGAGCCTGCCCGTGGCCACCACCATCTGCGGCATGGATTCGCTGGAGGTCTTGCGCCAGAACTTGCGGGTGGCGCGCGGCTTCACGCCCATGCTCGAAAACGAGATGGACGCCTTGCGCGCCCGGTGCGTGCCCACGGCCGCCGACGGCCGGTTCGAGCCATACAAGGTTTCGCTGCGGTATGACAACCCCGTAACGCGGATGCCGCATGGATTTCCCCTCGACCCGACTCAAAGGGAGGTCAAGCAGATGCTCGAACAGGGAACCGGCACTTGGGAGCCGCTTTAGGCATTCCGGTAACGTCGCGGACCCTTTGCGACCAATTACGATCAAAAAGTTTTCACCAATTCTAACGAGGATGAAATGAGCGAACATCAGCCAGCTCCAAATTTTAACCGCCGGGAATTCCTCCAGGCCAGCCTGGCGGGCGCGGGCGCGATTCTGACCGAAGTCCCCATGCCCTCGTCAGCCGCGGACTTGCTTCGCCCGCTCGAAATGACCAACACCGGTCCTGAGAACATCCCGCGCAAGCCGCTTGGCCGCACCGGCGAACAAGTCTCCATTCTCGGTTTCGGCGGGTACCATCTGGGAACGGTCGGTTCGCTGGATGAAGCCGTCCGGCTCGTCCACGGAGCAATGGATGCCGGCATCAATTTCTTCGACAATGCATGGGAGTACAATGACGGCCGCAGCGAGGAATGGATGGGGCGGGCGTTGCAAGGCCGGCGCGACAAAGTTTTTTTGATGAGCAAAGTCTGCACCCACGGCCGCAACAAACAGATTGCAATGCAGCAATTGGAGCAGTCGCTCAAGCGCCTGCGAACCGACCATCTGGATCTCTGGCAAGTCCACGAGGTCATCTACGAAAACGACCCGGATCTCCACTTCGCCAAAGGCGGTGTGATCGAAGCGCTGGACCAAGCCAAAAAAGATGGCAAGGTCCGGTTCGTCGGCTTCACCGGCCACAAGAGTCCGGCCATTCACCTCAAAATGCTCGCGCACGATTATCCGTTCGACACCGTCCAGATGCCGCTCAATTGCTTTGATGGCACCTACCGCAGCTTCGAGCAGCAAGTATTGCCCGAACTACAGCGGCGTGGCATCGCGGCTCTGGGCATGAAAAGCCTGGGCGGCGACGGTCAGCCGTTCATGCACGGCGTCGTCGGTGTGGAGGCAGCGTTGCGTTACGCCTTGAGCTTGCCGGTCGCCACCACCATCACCGGTATCGACTCACTGTCGGTGCTCCACCAAGACCTAGCCATCGTGCGCGGCTTTAAACCGATGTCGCCCGGTGAAATGCAAGCTCTCCGCCAGCGTTGCGCAACCTTCGCCGCCGATGGCCATTTGGAACTCTATAAATCAACCAAGAAATATGACGGCGGGGTGGGCCGCGAACAGCACGGGTATCCACCCGCGGAAAAGCTCCCGTTTTGATCGGAAGAAGTCTTAGAAATGCTTGGAAGGCTCGCCGACAATCCCCCATTCCTGCTCGATGAACCGCTCATCGATGTCCTCCGGGTCGATGCTCCAGCGCGCGGCGAGAAAATGGACCTTATCCGCATTGTTGGTGCTGCCTTCGGCTGCTGAACCGAAAGGCGAAACCTCGGGGATTTCCGCGTAATCGTAGCACTTCAAGCCAAGATCAGTTTCGGCTTGGGACATTTTCCCCTGGTTCCATAGGGTCTTCCCCGTCCATGCGTAAGCCCGCAGGACATGGCCGGACTCCACTTGCGCCCAAGCGTGATGATTGAGCATGGTGTTGGCGCTGAAGAATTGCACCTGGCCCAGTTTCCGGCTCAAGTCCACCAAAAATCGAAAACACGCATCCACATCGTCGCCCGGCTCCGGCAAGGCCGAACCAATGACCAGGATCCAGCCCGACACCGGAGGCGAGACAAATATTTTCTGCTCCCCGTCCCCCGACAACCCCTCCGCCCAGGAGCAAGGTTTGGGGTTGTGCAGGGAGAGCGCGTATTGGACTGTCAACAGATTCTTGCTCTTGATGGCCAGCCAGCAATTAGGCCGCTTCAAGGTCGAGTGACGAAGATTCAGCGAGGTGTCTGCGGACGGTTGCTTCTCCGCGTATTCCGGCAATCGCGCTGCTGTTCGGCGACTCTTCCAGTGGACAATCAGAAAAACCAGGAACACGCCGATGATCAGGACAAACCAAAAGACGGACAAAAGCAGTGTGGCCATAACCTCGTGATCCATAGCACCCATACTACTCCAATCTACGCCCCGCTTTCGCTTATTCAACGGAAAAGAAATCTAAATCCAAACTTTTTGGTTCCCACTAAGGTATGGCACTCCCGCCCCCTGTGGGCCACTCCCCAGAACAGCGAACAACCCATTGAAACCTGTCCTCCTCCCGGGCCGGACCAAAAATTCAGAGCCAGCCGGTCGCCGCTTGCCATGGGGTCTCCTTCTACCAGCAACGGGAAATTGCCTCATCACCGCTCCTGAAACAAAGGTCTCTCTTCCCCAAACCGACGCTATCAGAACCGGGGGTCGAGTATCGCCGAACTTTGGTTCAAATCGCCGCCATGGAGATGCTGCCGACCCAACTCACTCGTTGAATGTCGTTAACGTGATTTGCGAGATTCCAGAAAGGCTAGGAGATCGTTCATCTCTTCGGGCGTGAGATTATTCGCATAGGCTGGCATATTTCCGCGACCGCCCAGGATCGTGAGGATCAGTTGCTCGCGGGTGCGTTGAGCGCCGATGCTGGTCAGGTCGGGCCCGCGTCGTCCGCCATAGTTCTGAATCAGATGGCAGTTCAGGCAGCCTTTTTCGTGAAAAAAGCGCGCGCCGGCGGAAATTGGCCCACTGGAAACACCCACGACCTTTTCCGGCAAAGGTTGGACGGCGAAGTTGGGCGACCAGTTCGACTTTGCCCCGGCCACCCACAGCGTAACGATCATCATTACCACCAGCAAAACCGCCGCCCACGCCCAAGGACGGCGACGTGGGCTTCGCTCCCCCCGCTTGGAGATGAAGGGCATGGCAATCAACCAGAATCCGACGAGCATCGGTCCGAAT
>JAQGOT010000086.1 GCA_028293465.1 Pedosphaera sp.
GGCTGAGCGTCTTGACCGGCCAACAGCCCACCGTTCTGGTTGGTGAACTCAAGGAGCCGGCGCCGATGCCGGCGTTGCCCGCGTTGGTGGCGATCAGCAACCCGGAAGCGTTGCTGCGCCGCCGGCCGGATGTGCGGGCGGCTGAACGAACGCTGGCTGCGGCCACGGCGCGGATTGGGGTCGCCACAGCGGACCTGTTCCCACGCGTCACGTTTAACGCCAACATCGCGCTCCAAGCGAGCACGCTTTCCGGGTTGGGCAAGGCGGGGGCCGACACCTGGTCTTTTGGGCCGAGCATTACGTGGGCCGCGCTTGATTATGGTCACGTGCGCGCGCGCATCCAGGCGAGCGATGCCCGCGCGGCGGGCGCGCTGGCGGCTTACGAGCAGACCGTGCTGATCACGCTGGAGGAAACGGAAAACGCGCTGGTGGACTTTGGCCGGGAACAGGTGCGGCGCGATTTCCTGAGCGAGTCGGTGCAAGCGAGCCAGGTCGCGGCAACGCTCGCCCGCCAGCGTTATGAGAACGGCGCGACGGACTTCCTGACCGTGCTGGATGCGGAACGTGTGTTGTATTCCGCGCAGGACCAGCTTGCTCAAAGCCAGACACGCACCGGCACGGCGTTGGTGGCGGTTTACAAATCGCTCGGGGGCGGATGGGAAAGTGAAACCAACTCGCCGGCCGCCCAAAAGTGAAGAACCTTTGCTGAGGAGCGGGTTTAAAACCGCAGCAGGGTGAATGGCGCGTCGAACCAGAGGCCGTTGAAATCAAATTGCAGGTTCGGCGGGTTCCACTCGCAATGGACCCAAAGCAACTCGTTTCGCGACTTCAGCAACCCGCAAAATTCCTCCAACATGCCCTCGTCCAACCCGATCAAAGTGTAACGGTCGCGACGCAACTCCTCCTTGGCCATGGCCTGGAACAAATGCTCCGCGGCGGCGGGGGAGCGCCTGACAATCCAGATTTCCGATTCCGGAACTTTGACGGCAAGCTTGTTCAGCTTGTTGACGGTGCATTCGCCGCATTCGACCCAGAGTCTGGGGCGCAGTTGGTAATCCAATTGCACGAGGTCCGGCACAAACGGGATGCTGTCCATGTGCAGGTTGGTCTCGATTTGCAACCGCTCACGGAAAAAGATCACGTAGGCGAGGAACTTGAGCGCCACGTGGGTGATGCTTTCGGTTTCCTGCTGGCCGATGATGATCTTGGGCGGCAAATCGCGCTGCCGGTCCTGGCTCCGCAGGTGGAAGCTATACTTGGCGCTCATGGAAAGGTCGGATTCCGAAGGTGAATCGCCCGGTCGATCCGCTTTTCAAAACGCCTCATTCCACAACATAGACCGGCGTGCCGACGGTGACGAGGCGCAACAGATATTCCGCGTTCCAATTTGCGAGCCGAAAGCAGCCGTGCGATTCGGTCCGGCCGACTTCCTCGGGGCGGGGCGTGCCATGAATGCCGTAGCCGGGTTTATCCAGTCCGATCCAAGCGACGCCTACGGGGTTGTTGGGACCGGGGGGGAGAATAAGTTTCCGTTTTAATTCCTGGGCCTCCGGCGATTCGGGGAAAACATCCGGATCGAACGTGTAATTGGGATGCGGCGCGACGACCGCGACGTGCAACTGGCCCACGGGCCGCTTCTCCACCCGGCGGGCAATGCTGCAAGGAAAATGCGCGAGGAGATTGGTGTCGGTATCGAAGGCTTCGAGCGTTTTGGCGGTCAGATGGATGACTACGAAAGCGGCCTTGCTGTCCGGCTCCGGGTAGGAAGCGTTTGGCACCTGCACGGTGGTGCCGGCAATCATATTGGTCCAATTCACGCCGGGATTTAAGCGGCGGAGAAAGTTGGGGTGGGCGAAGCTTTTTTCCGCGACCAATTCCAGGATGTTCTCGTAATCCAAGGCGGTTTGTTGGGATTTGCCCAGCCAGGTGGAAGCGATCGGTTGCAGGCGGGCGAGGTCGTCGGATGTGATGGTATAGGTGGTGTAAGGTGATTCGGCCAATTGCAGTTTTTCTTTCGTCAGCGCATCGAGTTCGCCGGTGGGAGGCAGGTGTTCCAATCGCTGGAAGGCGGCCAGCGCCGCGCGGGTTTGGGAGCCGGTCACGCCATCGAGGGAGCCGGAGGAAATGCCCTGGTCAACCAGAGCCAACTGGGCTTCAAACAGGTTCTGGACGGGGCGCGGCCACGAGTTGCCCGGAGGAACGCTCGCGGGTGGAACCACCGGCCGATTTGCGGGAAGGGCGGGGGGAGGGACTGCGGGAATGATCACCGCAGGCGCAGCGGGCGGGAGTGGTTTCGCCGCAATCGGTGGGACGGCTTTGGGTTTGGCGGTGCGGCGCTTGGTCTGGCCCGAGGACCACCAGAGCCACACCAGAAGAACCGCGAGCGCCACGGTCAGGAGACCGTAAATAATGTTCGATGATGATCGTCGTGAGCGGGCCATTTAAAATTTTGTGCGGTGGTGCAAAAAGCACTTTAGCCACAGATTCAACACAGATGAAACAGGGAAATGAAGGTTCAGAGCCGCTGCTCCATCAAGATTATTCAGCAACTGGCATCCGCGGCTAAAATTGTTTACAGCTCAAAGAACGCGCGCAATTTGTCACCGAAAGTGGCTTCGTATTGGGTTTGTTTGGCGGCGACGACGCTGGGTTGGGTGTTGGCGGCGACGATGCCTTCGATCTCCAACTGCCGGCGAGCCAGCAACTCGCTGAGTTTATTCAGCAAATCAGGATTTTCCTTGAGACTTTGGGCGATCACCGGTTTGCCGATCTCCACCACCTCACAATCGATTTGGGCGATGATCGTGGCGTTGCGCCGTTCCCCGGTCAGCAGGGACATCTCACCAAAGCAATCGCCGGAACTCAGCGAGGCGACATGCATGGGAGAGTCGTTCCTTTTGACCACGACGTTGGCTTCGCCGTTTACCAGGATGAACATGGACTCGCCTTGATCCCCTTGCTGGATGAGTGTCTCGCCGGTCCCGAAATGGACCACCCGCCCGCGGGGGAGCAGGGCGTCAAGTTGATTATCATTAAGGCATTTGAAGAGCGGTTGCTGGCGCAGCATGATGCGCGCGACGGACTGCACCTCCTGCTGTTTGTTCCGCGCGGGGCGTTCGAGTTGCACCGTGCGAACGGGATACGGAATTTTAATGCCGTGGCGTTGAAGTCCGTACCAAATGTTGGTGCGGATGGCGTCACAGATGTCGGGATATTGGCTGTGGTCACTCATCCAAAATTTGATTTCATACTCGACGGCGGAATCCGCGAAATTCTTCAGATAAACCTTGGGCTTGGGTTCAGGCGCAACGCCCTTGGCATTGACCATGGCGTGGAGGAGGACACCTTTCACCCGGGTGGGCGGTGCTGCGTAATCGATGCTGACCGGGATGCGCATGGCATGCAAGCGGCTGGGCAGATTCAGATTGACGATCGTCTGCTTGGCGAGGTCGCGGTTGGGGATTTCGATGGAGATCTCGTCCACCGTCCGCAGCCGGGTCGAGCGCCAATTAACCTCGATGACTTCCGCGTAACGGTTCTCCACGAAGAGCCAGTCGCCATGCTGGAACGGCTTGCCGACCTGCAGCGCGACCCCGGCGATGATGTTTCCCATCAGGTCCTGCATGGCCAAGCCGATGACAACGGCGGCAATTCCGGGCGCGATGAGGAGGCCTTTGATGGTCTGGCCATAACCGAGGTCGAGCACCAGAAACAGGGCGATTATCAATATGGCCAGGCGAGCGACTTCACTCAGGAACTTCGGAACCTTGACCCGGTGCCGTTGCTGGAAATAGAGCTCCCATATGTAGCGGTCAACCAAAGCGATGAGGAAAATTGCTCCCAGAATCGCGGTGAAGGAGCCGACTTCGCGGAAATGAGGGAAGGTCACTTCCAACAGCCTGGCGGGGAGGCAAATCGCAAGTCCGAGGGCGAAGAGGTGGTAAAGGTAGCCAAGCCGGACGCCGTGGCGGCGTTTCAAACGGCGGCCCAACACGACCATCAGGCAATACAGCCCCGGCACGGAGAGGACCAGGAGCAGGTCGCGATACCCCGCAGGCAGGAAGTTCGACGCGGTTGCCAGATCGTTTGCGCTTGTTGGTAGCTCACCCATGGGGGCGAGGGTAATAGGAAGCCGGCCCGGCTACAAGCGTTTGCCGGGGCCGGATTGATTTGATCTGGTATTTGCTTGAAAGTCCTGCAAAAGCAGGGAGACTCAATTCACCAACAAAGGAAACTCATTCAACCTGAAAATATGAAAAAATATCTATCCGTCAGCCTGGTTACGCTCTCGTTGCTCGTCGTGTCCGCGGCCTCCGCCCTGGCAGGTGAGTTGCAGGACCTGGCCGGCAAATGGTCGGTGAAAAAAACGAACGAGAACGGGCAGGCTTACTCGCAGGTGGTGGAACTCAAAAAGGAGAAGTTTGTCTTTAAAATGGTCGGCAGTGAGGGGAAGACTTTTCTCCACGCGGAAGGGGATGTGAAATTGGAAAAGTTGGGCCCGTTCAAATCGATCAAGTTCTTCAACATCAAGGCCGGCGCGTCCGCGGATGAGCTGGAATCGGTGGACGACGACCGCACCTCGATCTACACGTTGGAAGGCAGCACGATCACCCTGGCGTCGAATTTCGACAAGGAGCGGGATAAAGGTCCTAGCATCGAAGTTTATACGAAGGCTGAAAAGTAGGGCTTGGCGGTACGACGGCGCAGCGGCCGATTCTCAGATGGGCAAAAAAACCGAGTGGGTGGCCATTTGGATCCCGCCCCGGTTCCGCAGGGGGTTGACGTTGGGTCCATTGTTTTTTGTCCGGTTTTGGAGACCGCGACGATATACCTATGGAAATGAACGAGACCGATTTGGAACTGCTCGCGCGATACACCCGGCATCAGGCGGAGGATGCGTTTGCCCAAATCGTCCGTCGCCACCTTGACCTCGTCTTTTCCGCCGCGCTGCGGCAGGTCCGCTCCCCGCACCTTGCCGAGGAAGTCGCCCAATCCGCATTCACTGATCTTGCGCGGGAGGCGCACCGCCTCGCAACCAACACCAACCTGACGGCGTGGCTGTATCAAGTCACCCGCCGCACGGCCATTGATGCCATCCGGCGGGAAGCGCGCCGTCAGGTGCGCGAGCAAGTCGCCTATGACCTCGCTGTGATGAACACCACCGCCGCTGACTGGACGCATATCGAACCGGTTCTGGACGAAGCGATGCAGGCGCTGGATGACGCCGAGCGTACCGCCGTTCTGTTGCGTTATTTCGAAAACAAATCGCTGCGCGATGTTGGTCAAACGCTCGGCACGAGCGAAGACGCGGCCAGGAAGCGCGTATGCCGCGCCGTCGAACGATTGCGCGAATTCTTTGCCAAACGCGGTGTCACTCTCCGCGCGAGCGGACTCGTTGTATTCATCTCCGCGAACGCCGTCCAAGCCGCGCCCAGTGGATTGGCGGCAACACTCTCCAGTGCGGCTTTGATGAGCACCGTAGCAGCAGGTACCGGAACGCTAACCCTTTTAAAATCCATGGCCATGACCAAACTTAAAGTCGGGGTGATCAGCGCGCTGGTGGTCGCCGGTGTGGTGACAACAGTGGTGATCCAACACCAAGCCCAGGCCAAACTCCACGCTGCGGGGGCGAAATTGCGGCAGCAGAGGGAGCAATTGGCGGAATCGCAGGCGGAGCAGAAGCGGCTATTAAATCTGGCGATGCAGCCAAGGAGCCCACACCCGAACACTCCTGACGAGCTGGAGAAGCTGCGTGCGGAGGCCACGACGCTCCGAGAGCAGGCGGACGCATTAACCCACCTGCAGCAGGAAGAGCGCAGACTGCAAGCCTTGCTGAC
>JAQGOT010000225.1 GCA_028293465.1 Pedosphaera sp.
GAACATGAAAGTCAGACCCCGCCGCCAGTTAAATATTCAAAGGATAATGCAAGGATATTTCAACAGGCTGTTAGGCAGAGTGCTCACAAGTTTCGATCCTCAGCAGGTTGGAAGACTGGGGGGTGGATGAGCGGGGCAAGGCCTTGGCGGGAACAGAATTAGCCTTGCGTTATTACGGCATTTCCTTCATAAGGGCGGCAGTTTCACGCCAAGCATATGACAACAATACCAAAGAAGGTCGAAGACCGGCTGACCTCAAGCCTCAAACGTTTTCAACCCATACTGAGTTCCGCCAAGGCCAGGGATGTAAACGAATCGGACACGGTTATCATTGTGACCGATCTGATCTCGGAGGTGTTCGGGTATGACAAGTATTCCGAGATTTCCTCAGAGCATTCGATCCGGGGAACTTTCTGCGATCTGGCGATCAAGATTGAGGGAAAGGTTCAGTTGTTAGTGGAGGTGAAGGCTATCGGATTGGAACTCAAGGACAGTCATGTCAAGCAGGCGGTGGACTATGCCGCAAACCAAGGTGTGGATTGGGTTGTCCTCACAAACGGAATCACCTGGAGAATTTATAAGATTTCATTCAACAAGCCAATCGATCAGGAACTTGTATTCGAAATCGATTTCCTCAAGCTGAGTTTAAAGAATGACGATGACTTGGATTACCTCTTCCTGCTGACCAAAGAAGGCTGGCAGAAGCAAGTAATGGTGGATTTTGCTGCTCAAAGACAAGCCCTGAGCCGGTTCTTTATTGCTGGAATGGTTCTGTCGGAGCCGGTGCTTGACGTCATACGCAAGGAACTCAAAAAGACGTGCCCGGATGTGAAGGTTAAGAACGAGCAAATCCAATCCGTGCTGTTACAGGAAGTTTTGAAAAGGGAAGTGGTGGAAGGAGAGAAAGCCGACGAAGCCCGCAAGAAAATTTTGAGGGCAAACAACCGGGCACTGCGCGCGCAAGATTCCAAAGAAACAGGTGGGAATCCGGGTCCGGCAGCGACAGTCCCAAACCCCACCCCGCCAGGGTCGAGCGCCACTGCGCAGGCCTGATCGCGGCCTCAGGCACCGCCGCTGCAATTGGAAGGCGAGCCATGAACGAATCTGCGGCAACTCATCACCCAGAAAAGTTGACCTGGCTTCAGTGTGTCATCCTGATTTTGTCGGTCTATGTTCTGGCGGCGGTGTTTGTCCAAACCGTCTTCAAACTGTCGCCGGAGACAAATCTCCTTCTTGATTGCATCGATTCGCTCATTTGCTTTGTTTTTTTATACGACTTTTTCGTTCACCTTTACAAAGCCCCGTCGAAGAAAGCCTTCTTGAAATGGGGCTGGTTGGATTTTGTTTCAAGCATTCCGATGTTAGGCATTTTTCGTTGGGCGCGCGTGGCGAGAGTGGTCCGAATTCTACGCCTCCTGAGAGCGTTTCGCTCTTCCAGGATTCTGATTGCTCACTTGTTTCAACACCGGGCCAGCAGCACCTTTGCCACGGTCGGTTCCATTTCAGTCATCTTGGTGATCTTCTCCTCAATTGCCATCCTCCATGTTGAAACGGAGTCTGGCTCAAACATCAAGACGCCCGCGGATGCATTGTGGTGGGCTTGCACGACGGTCACCACGGTCGGCTACGGAGACAAATATCCGGTCACGCCGGAGGGGCGGGTGGTGGCCATCGTTTTAATGATTGCGGGAGTCGGACTATTTGCAACTTTCACGGCATACATTTCAAGTTTCTTCCTTGAGTCCGCGCAGAAAAGAAACGAAGTCGACATCAAAGAGCTGATACGGGAAGTGAAGTTGCTGCGGGAGAAGATTGATTCGCGGGACAGATTGACAGATGAACGCTCGCCTGAACAAGACAAGTTGCCGATTTAGACCCACGCGGGCTTCTACCTCCGAAAAAGAACAAGTGTTGGCCCGTTTAGATTTAATCTCAGCAAATCTGGCGTTGGCGGGGTCGTAATTTCAGAAGCTCTGCCGCCCGCTTCGGGGCTTGGGAATTTGTGGGCGGAAAACGTCGCGCGGGGTGCGCATCTCACTTGATCGCCGTCAGCGAATAGACCAATGGCAGCATGTGCTCGAGCCCTTGGATGTAATACCGGCCATTCTTTTCGGTGGCGTCCCGAAAAATACGATAAGGGGAATAGTCGTATTCCTTGAAGTTCCTGATGGTCAAACCGCTACCCTCGAGAACTTGGAAGATTTCTCCCAAGCTGTGGTTCCAGCAGCAGGACGTCCCGTGGCTTGCGTCACTGGCATCCGCATACGATCCTTTGCTCTCCTCGATAATTGGATTCGATTTGAAGTGGGAATAAGCAAATTTTGAATGATCATCACTCAACATCCATAAGACGGGATGAAATTCCGCGAAACAGAATTTGCCGGTCTTTTTCATAAAGTGAGAAACGATTCCAGCCCATTTGCTCAGGTCAGAATGCCACCCTGTAACCCCGAAGGAGGCGTACACAATGTCGAACTCACCCCCCAAGGCTTCGTCCAGTTCGTTGACATTACTCTGGATGAACCTTGCATTGAGCTGAAGCCGGTGGTTGAGTTCGCGCGCGGTTTCAATGGCTGCTGGTGAGAAGTCCACGCCGGTCACCGACGCGCCCAACCTGGCCAAAGATAATGTGTCCTGTCCGAAGTGACATTGCAGATGTAAAATAGACTTTCCTCGTATCTCACCAAGCAAGTCCATTTCAATCTCGCCTAAAGAGGATCTTCCCTTTAGAAACCCGGGCACGTCGTAAAACGGCGAATCCACATGAGCTTTGGCGAGATTGTTCCAAAGCTCTCGGTTTGATCTGGTTGCCGTCGTTTCGTCCATAAACATTCTTCCCGATTAATCGCTAACTACGTGGTAGAATCGCTGCGGGTAGTTCGTGGCTTGGGGGTCCGAGAAAGTGAAGACTCCTCCGTTCAGCGTGCCGTTGGTCAACACGGGCCAGTTCAGGCGGGGCAACGACAGATTGGTGGAGGCGTTCCCCGTCAGCACACCCTGTTCGGCTTCCAACACGAACGGAGCCGCGGAACTCCGAAAGCTCATCACGGAAACTGATGCCAGGATACCCGCCAGCATCAGTGCACGGCCGGCACGGTGAAGAGGCTTTTCAAAAGGCATATGTTGTGGCGAATGATAGTCGAGGCTTGGCGAAATCGCACGTCACCAATAATGACGACAGTTGCCAACCACCTGAGGCGTGAGCGAGGGCGGCAATCCAGGCGAGGTACCTAAACGCCCTTTCTCAAACGGCGCTAAATTTGACTCCGACCGTGTCTCAAAATCACACAAAGGAGAACGGACACCGGCAGGATTGCCCGCAAACAAGACAGTGTCTGTCCACCCTGTCCCGAAACAGGGCACATTCGGCCCGTTTTGCTCCGTAAAACTACGAATTACGGTTTCCGTACGTATACCCAATTGCATCCTCCCGGTCCCAAAGTATCCAAAAACGGTACACCCGGTGCTATCTCACCCACTCGTATAGAACGTTCTTAAACAGTGACGACAGCAGGCAGGACCGAAATGGCCGTTGAGAGGCAGGTCTGCAAAACGACATCGAAAGAACATATAATTATGAAATCGAACCAATCAGAACTCTCCACCCTCCGGAACTCCGTCCGGCGTGGTGCCAGCCGTCTCGTCGTTCTCGCAGCCCTTGGTCTGGCCGGCCTGCTGGCCACCCCGCAAGCGCGGGCAAGCTCGACCCTCACTTCCGTCAGCGTGGGCGAGCAATTGATCGGCGTCGTCAATCCGGGTGGCACCGCTTCGTTCCCAGTGACCGTCACGCGAACCGGTGCCGGAAGACTGGACGTAGAGTTGAGCATCTCTGGCCTCCCGGCGGGCGCAACCGCCACCTTCTTACCAGCCCAGGTGACCTTCACCGGCAACAAGCCGGATTCGCAAACCGCCATCGTGACCATCACCACGCCGGCCTCGTTCGCCCGCGGCCGCTCTTGTTTTAGCGTCATTGCAACCGAACTCGATCATAACGACCACCACCCCATCAAGACCGCCACAGCCGCCAACGCCATGTATGTCGGCGTGGGCCACGTCTGCCTTACCAAAATGCCCGACAGCACCTTCCGCGTCGGCTGCGCCGGAGCCCCGGGCGAGTTGCTGCTGCTGCAGAGCAGTCCGAGCATAATCGCCCCCGTCTGGACCACGATCGCCACCAACACCACGGATGCCAGCGGCTGGTTCACCTGGCAGGCCCCGGATACCACCAACTCCCAGTGCCGTTTCTACCGCACCGTGAAGCCCTGATTCGTTCGAGCCGTTGACGGCCACCCGGTGCCTGTGACCGCGCAGCCCCCATCCACCGTCGCCACCGCGACCATGAACACCGCGTTGGCCGGCACGTTGAACGAATATGATGCCGCCCCCAGCGTAGAACTGCCGGCGTCCGCCAGGCAGTTGGCGCAAAGGCTGTCCGGATTGAAACTGACCACATAGGCCGAGCTGAACAGCCTGCAACCGCCGGAGCGTTCAAGAGAATCATGGGAAGATTTATTGGGCCGCTCGGGAACCAAATAGTATGCACACGTATAACTTCGCGTGACAAACCGCCTTCGCCACGCTACCTTCTCGTTCTGAAAATAATGCGGTTCTTGAAGGTATGATGCGAAGAAACGTTCTGCTGTACCTGTTGATCGTCCTAGGCTGCGGCTTGGGAATCTATTTCGCCCTCCAAACGGGCAAAAATCTGGAACCGTCGAAATTTTCCACGCCAAGCGCTGCCCCGGCAACTCCCGCCGCCGGCAACGTCCTCCACGGCTTCCGTGACAACCTGCACGAACCGCTGAGCCTCCTGCTCGTCCAACTGATCCTCATTATCCTGCTGGCGCGGGTTTTCGGCGCTGGCTTCGTCAAAATGGGCCAACCCGCAGTCATCGGTGAAATGCTCGCCGGCATTGTGCTGGGACCATCCGTGGTTGGCGCGTTGCTTCCTGGTGTCTTCCAATTTATTTTCCCGGCTCCCTCCCTCGGCGCGTTGCGCATGCTCAGCCAGGTGGGCGTCATCCTGTTCATGTTCGTCGTCGGCATGGAACTCGATGTCAAACAACTCCGCAGCAAAGCCTACACTGCCGTCATGGTCAGTCATGCGGGCATCGTCTTTCCCTATTTTCTCGGCGTCGTCTTCTCGCTTTTCATTTACCAATCGTTCGCCTCCCAGAACGCCACCTTCCCGGCTTTTGCCCTGTTCATGGGCATCGCCATGAGCATCACCGCCTTCCCCGTCCTGGCCCGCATCATTGAGGAACGGGGCCTGGCCAAAACCTACCTCGGCGCCACCGCCATCACCTGCGCGGCCGTGGACGACGTCACCGCCTGGACGATTCTCGCCTTCGTGGTGGCCATGGTGAAGGCCGGCAATCCCGGCAGCGCCATCCTGACCATTTTACTGCTCGTGGCTTTCGTGCTGGTCATGCTCTTTTGCCTCAAGCCGCTCCTGCACCGCGCGCTCAAACGGGAAACCGAAGCCGCCACCGGCCCCACGCGCGGCGTGATCGTCGGCATCCTCATCCTCGTCTTTGCCGCCGGACTGTTCACCGAGGTCATCGGCGTGCACGCCCTGTTCGGCGCGTTTCTTGTCGGCACCATCATGCCGCCCGAGACGAAGTTTCGGTTGCATCTGCGCGAACGCCTCGAAAGCTTCAGTTCCGCTTTCCTGCTCCCGCTCTTCTTCGCCTTCACCGGTTTGCGAACGCAAATCGGCCTGCTGGGCGATTGGGAGAGCGTCGCCGTCTGTCTCGCCATCATTTTCGTGGCCACCCTCGGCAAACTCGGCGGCAGCATGTTCATCGCCCGCTGGACCGGCATGAACTGGCACGACTCCTTCGCGCTCGGCGCGCTGATGAACACCCGCGGGCTCGTCGAACTGATTGTGCTCAACATCGGTTTTGATCTCGGCATCCTTTCCCCCCGGGTCTTCGCCATGATGGTGATCATGGCGCTCGTCACCACCTTCATGACCAGCCCGCTCCTCTCCCTCGGCGACCTCCTGCGCCGCCGAAGCCCCGCGCTGGCGGTCGAGCCGCCCTTGGCTTAAAACTAGGGATCGGTTTCTACCGCCGCTTTCACCAGATGAACACATGCCGGTGAATGCAACCGAAATCGAAACCTGCTCCAGCGCTGCAAGCACGTTCACCTCTCCTCGGGGTGAGGAAGGACGTTGAGCACACTGACTCTTATCAGGAGGTGGTTTTCCGCCTCCTCGGCACAGAACGCCGCTTCACCTCGCAATGGGGTTCTGAATGGGGCCGGCCCCGCTAAAGCAAAACTCTTACAAAGATTGCCTCAAGGAAACACCAGCCGGTTTGTCTCCGAGGCGAATTTGCTTAACGCGGCCGGAAGCGCCGCGTTGGCTGGCATCTCCGTATGACCGTCCGGAAAGGCCACGACGCCGCGCCGACCTTTTCCGGTGCGATTATGCATTTCTTTGGTCCAGCCGGGCAGGCTGCTGGCGGTGAAGGTCAGCACGCCGGACTGGGCGTTGCTGCCGTTGAGCGCGAGGTTTCGGTCGCCGGCAAAAAATAGGCTGGTTTTCCTGGGCCGGGCATCCGCCGAACCGAAATAACTGATGTTCCCATTCGTGAGCGCCCAAAAGCTGGCCGCGGCGGGCCGTTCATCCGCCGGGCAGCGCAGGTCGGGCGAGGAAAGCAAGGGGGCCAAGTTCTGGTAATACCAGTTGAGCTGCCCGGCCGCGAGGTATTCCATGGACCCACCCGCGTTCGTCGAGACCTGGGCGGAAAATTTATCCCCATGCGCGCTGCTCCAGATGAACTCGGCAATTACCACCTGCCTCAGGTTGGAGCTGCAAACCGTGATACGCGCTCCACCATCCCGACCACGAAAAGCAGGCAAAAGCAGCGCGGCAAGGATTGCGATAATCGCGATCACCACCAGCAACTCAATCAAGGTGAAAGCCCGGCGATCAGATTGTAAGTATGCTTTCATGCGGTGCGTTTACT
>JAQGOT010000228.1 GCA_028293465.1 Pedosphaera sp.
CCTGAGCGCGAAGAACGTGAAGGTCATCACCGGCAGCGGCAAGGTGGTGTTGCGAGGCCCGGTCCGTTCCGAACAGGAAAAAAATGAGATTGGCCAGTTGGCGGAGCAGGCTGCGGGAGTTAGGAACGTGAAGAACAACCTGGAAATAGCCCGCAAATAATTGACGAAACAATAACAAACTCAACCCGTTGGAAGATTATGCAAAAAATAAACTCACTCGCCGGCCTGTTTCTGGAGGAAGTCAAAGACCTCTACAGCGCGGAAAAGCAATTGACCAAGGCATTGCCGAAGGTGGCAAAAAAGGCATCCTCGCCGGAATTGAAATCCGCGCTGGAGGAGCATCTCACGCAGACCGAAGGCCACATCAACCGCCTGGAGGAGGTTTTCCGGATGCTGGGGCAAAAGCCCAAAGCAAGACCGTGCGTCGCGATGAAGGGCATCCTGGAGGAGGCCAGTGAAATCATGAGCGAGAAGGCCGAACCGGCGGTGCTGGATGCGGCCCTGATCGGCGCTGCGCAAAAAGTGGAGCATTATGAAATTGCCAGCTACGGAACGGTGGTGCAATGGGCCAAACAGATGGGCCGTGATGATATCAAAACCCTCCTGGGCCAGACCTTGGATGAGGAGGAAAAGACGGACCAAAAGCTCAGCCAGTTAGCCAAGACCCGGATTAATATCCAGGCGGTTGAGCCAGACGGGAAATAAGTCCATGGCAGCAGAGTCTCCGGACCTGTTCACCAAATGAACCAGGCTCGAATGGAGATCCGGCCCTAAATTACCTGCAGGAAGGGGAAAAGACCCCACTAACCGGGAGACGGTTAATGTGATAGTTTAATTGTGGATGGTTCAGGCACATGTTGGAATGGTCTGGCTTGTGTGAGCCACAAAAATGAGTTGGATTTACATTAAGGAGCTAAAATGAAAGAGGAAGTTGGTTACGACCCGGCGTTAGTGTCTCGGACATCGGTGGTCAGACGTATTTCATGGGCGGCAATTTTTGCCGGTTTAATCATCACATTGGTGGTAGAACTAGTTTTGAGCGTGTTAGGCATTGCCATTGGTGCGACTGCGATCAATCCGCTGACGGCCGATCAGGGTTCGGCCCAAGGCATTGGCATCGGCGCGGGCATCTGGTTTCTGGTCACCAGTCTGGTCGCTCTTTTCTTGGGTGGTTGGGTGGCAGGGCGGGTTTCGGGGTTTGCCCGCGGTGGGGAAGGTACTTTGCATGGTCTGGTGACCTGGGGAGCGGCGACGTTGTTGACGGTTTATCTGCTTTCGACCGCCGTGGGTGGAATGTTGAGCGGGACGGCTGGCTTGCTAAAGAGTGCCATGCCGGCAGCGAGTCAAGCCATGGCATCTGGTGGAGGCGGAGGTCAAGGCGGTGTAGGCTCGGCGTTGCAGAGTGTCACAGGGGGAGGCTCGGATTCAACACGCCAAGAGATTCAGACCATGACTAAGGACAATCCTCAGTTGGCTGCACCAGCGGCCCGTTTGCTCAGCGAAGCACCAAATGTGAAACCGGAAGACCGGCAGGCGGTGGTGAACAGTTTGGTCGCCAAGAACAACCTGAGCGAGGATCAGGCAAACCAAACGGTGGATCGATGGATCCAAGGGGCGCAGCAAACAAAGGCGCAGACTGAACAGAAGGCGCGCAAGGCCGGTGATGTGGCCGCGAAGGGCGTATCGGCAGCCGGTTGGTGGAGTTTTGCCATGTTAGTGCTGACCGGGCTGGTAGCGGCTTGGGGTGGTGCCAAAGGCGCGACGGCCTTTCTCAAGGCTCGCCCTGAGGTCGAAGTCCGCACGGCTGCTTGACGGTCAGCGACCGGGCCAAGACGATACAACCATTCCTTCGTGAACGAAGGAATGGTTGTTTAATATTTCCAGAGACAATA
This sequence comes from Pedosphaera sp., assembly GCA_028293465.1. Taxonomy (GTDB): domain Bacteria; phylum Verrucomicrobiota; class Verrucomicrobiia; order Limisphaerales; family Pedosphaeraceae; genus JAQGOT01. The sequence goes on from JAQGOT010000228.1 coordinate 1,893, forward strand.
CCAGATCATGTCCAAGACTGAGAAATCCTCCATGCCAGTCATCGATTTTGAGGAAGTTGGCGAGCACCTCAAGGCGGCTTATCGTATCGCAGCAAGAAAATATCGTCAGGACGATGAGATTGAAGTCACAACTGACAATCACCGACATCTACGCGGCATTCTACACGCACTCTCATCATCGTTTGGCCGTCCGATAAGTGTTCTGGACGTGGGTTGCGGCACGGGACGATATTTTTACTGTCTGAAGAATGTAGATTCCTTGCTGGGCATCGATATTTCCGAGGAGATGTTAAGGATAGCGGGAAATCCGGTGCGGGGTGGGGATATTTCCGCGAAGCGGATCGAATTACAGTGCAGGAACGCTCATTTGAGTTCCTTTCCGTCAGAAGCATTCGATTTGATTTATTCACTGGGGATGTTCGGCCATGGTTGCCCGGTGACGGTGGAGTTGTGCAACAAGTTTTACGAGTGGCTGGCTCCGGGTGGGCAGTTGTTCTTCGATGCGCTGGATATTGCCACGCTGCCTCTCTGGCATCGCGCCCGGCTTGGAATCCGGAGCCGGGTTTATCCTTACCTGCCGCGACGATTGAGAAACGCGCTGGAACGACGTTCCAACGGGGTGCCCCTCTTTGGCCTCGGAAGGAAGGACCTCGAACGAATCATGGAAGCAAGCCGGTTCACGAATTTTTATGTGACCTCCCACGTTTGCAAGTCGCCTCTATGGCAGGGGATTCACCTGGAATGCGCCGCTTCAAAGGCATTCATGACAAAGCAGCCGCAGTGGCCGGTTTGAAAGGTTTGACTCCTTGGGACTGTCCAATCAGCCGGCTTTGGGGAGGGATAGAGCGGCGGCCTCTCCTTCAACCCACGAATCTTCCGAGACGGAGGTGGGTTGCTTTGTGCGCCCGGTTTCGCGCTGAGGGTTGCACGACTTAGCCGGAACGATTCAGTTGGAAAAGTGCCACCGATTAGGAACTGAT
>JAQGOT010000245.1 GCA_028293465.1 Pedosphaera sp.
CGAAGTAATTGATCACCTGCTTTTGGAAATCCGCCGCCTCATCCACCAAATAATAGGGGATGCCCAGCTTATGCGAAACACCGCGCGCATCCATCACGGCCTGGGGACCGCAGCACTTGTCCTCCGCCCGGCTGACGCAATCCTGCGGCCAAAGCTTCAGGGTGATGCCCACCACGTCATACCCCTGCGCCAGCAACAACGCCGCCGCCGCCGAGGAATCGACGCCGCCGCTCATCCCCACCACCACCCGCACTTTTTTGGTTTCGCTCACGAAAGGCCAAGATACGGGCTCCCCCGCGCCGTGTAAAGTGACAGAAAAAAGAGGCATCCACCGGTGGTGGATGCCTCGCTGAACCGAGCTGTTACTTCGCTTAGAATTTGATGCGATAGAACTTAGCCGCCCCACCCACCGCCGTGGTGGCTTTGAAGGAGCCGGCACCGGGGGAGGTGATCGAGGCCGAATTATCATCCGCATAAGATCCCGCCACCGCTGACGCGCTCTGAAGCTTGAACGCCGCGGGCAGGGCTTCCGCCGGGCCGGTGAAGGTCACTTCCACGTTGCCGCCGACAATACTGATGCCGGTGATGATTAAGGGCGCGGAAACGAACGCTTCGACCCGCAGATTATCGGCCAGCCCAAAGGACATCTCCGGCTTGTCCGACACAGTGCCGCTCGAAAAGATGTCTTGATAGCCGATGAAGATGTTCGTGGAGAGGTTGATGGGATCATTGGTTACAGTCACTATCGGAATGCCATCGATTGCCCAGCTCACCGTGTTGGTAACCTTCGTAATCACCACCGTGTGCCAAGCCATGCCGGCATTCCCCACGAAGGTGACGCCGCTCTGACCAGGGAAGAGCGCCAACTGCGCGTCCGGCGCCGGGATGCCACCCCAGAATGAATAGTAAGAATGAGTGCTGTTTCTGATGCCACCGTTGGGTGCGCCGGTGCCGGCAGCATAAAAACCCGTGTCATCATTCTGCACATTAGGCCCGATGAAAGCGTCGTAATCGCCGCCCGTGTTCCCATCCGCCCCGTCCCCGGTCGTGGTAAACCATACCCCGTCAGCGAACGGGTTAAAGCCGCAGATCGGTTGATCACCCGCAGTGCCCACGCCAGCGTCAAAGTTCTGCGTCGAGCCATTACCACCGTCCGGCATCGGCCCATTGTAGTTGATCCACATGTTGAACTTGAGGCGATAATCGCCCGTGAAACCGATGTTCGCCGGTGAGATGCTCAGGGCATTCAAGATGTTGTTCGTCCAGTTGAGCCGGAAAAAGACCCCCAAGGTTGTGCTGCTGCCCGGCGCGGGTGGAATGCCCACCGCCCCGTAATTGTAGGCAAATTCGACACCTGCATCACTGGGATCAACGATGTTGACCGTCCACAAGGAGGCGCTGGCCACCGTCTCGAAGTTATCACTGAACAGAAGGGGCCCGGCGGGAGTTTCATCATCCACGATCGTTGCGCTGATCGAGCTGGGCGCTCCGACCGCATAACCACCGCCGGAGGCGACGGTGATCACGACCGTCTCGTCGCCTTCATAGATTTGATCATCCAGCGGCGCCAGCGTCACACTGGCCGAGGCCGCACCGGCAGGGATTGAGACGGTCAACGGGGCGGTGAAATCAGAACCGCGCGTGGCCGTGCCGGAATAGCTGAGATTGACCGTCAAGGCGGTGGTCAGAAGTCCGCGCCGGGTCAGTTGATAGGTCACCCGTGATGGCGCATAGCTCTCGAGCAATTTCTTGGGAGTGACCGCCACGAAGGAAATCTCCGGGGTTTCGTCATCGAGGATGGAAACCGTCGCGCTGCCAGGAGAACCAACGGAATATCCGGCACCTCCCGCCAAGGTCAGAATCACGGTTTCCGTCGCTTCGGGGATCACATCAAGCAGTGGCGTCACCGTGATATTCGTTGACGAGGAGAAGGCCGCAATGGTCACCGAACCACTCGCCATGGTGTAGTCACTCCCGCTGGTCGCGGTTCCCGTGATGGTGAAAGGCACCGTCAATGGAACGCCGGTATCGCCAACCCGGGTGATGGTAAAGACCCCATTGCTGCCACCGGATTCGGTGATGGTTGGAATCGTCGCCGCCACGGTGACGGTGGTGGCCGGAGCGGTGATCGAAAAACTACCATTCGCCCCGGTGCTGTCATTCGCGGTCGTGGCCACGGTCGTTCCGCCCGGCGAGAAGATCTTGATCTGCTCGCTGGAATTGCTGTCGATGTACAGGTTGCTGGCCGCGTCAAACGCCAATCCACGGATCGATTGACCAGAGGTGCCGACCGCCAACCAGACCCGTTTGGACAGATCTGGAAGGCCGTTGGTGAGCGGCATGACCCAGACAAAACCGGTGCTGCGGGCCACGGCGATGAATTTGTCATCCGATGAAATCGCCACTTTGAAAGAGGCAGCCAAGAGGTCGATGCCGGCCCGGATGGTCTGGCTGGCGGTCCAAGAATTCCACAACGGCGTACCGCTGGCATCCACGATGGCCAGGCCTGATTCATTGCCGTTGGAGCGGAAGTCAATGATGTAGAAATTACCATTGGTGCTCCGCGTCATGTCCATTGTTTGCGGGGAGGTGGCAATGCCTTGCTTGCCGCTGGGGGTCCAAACTTTCGTTGGGAACGTGGTATAAGGCAACGGTCCGGCGTTCACATCATAACGCCAAAGGCTGCTGACCCCATTGGTGGTGGTCTGCGCTGGATCCAATTGCAAATCCTCGTCGATCGTCCACACCTTCAAATTACCGGCGGCCAATGAACCTTCCATGTACGCAGCGTTGACACTGCCATGGGTGTTGTCGATGCCCACGGGGATTTTGGCGGTGTTCAGGGCTGAAAGCGGCTTCAAAATAGCGGCTCCTGAGCCACTGCTGACCTCAGGATCAGAAACCCACAAATTGCCCGTCGAGTCCGTCCAATCACAAAAGTAGAGGTTGTCATCCTGTCCGATGGCCAGTTCATACGGAAAGGATGTGCCAAACGATCCTCCAGATACCGAAGGCAAGTCCGCCGTGAGGGCGGTATCCTCTTGTCCCGCTGGATGCGCGCTGGTTTGGTCGGGATTGACCATGTAAATGCCTCGTTGCATCGGTCGCCCAAGGGCGGTGGTGGCCACCCCTCCGTTGGCGGCGTAAATGCGCCCAAAATAACGGCTGCTGGGATTTCGATTCACCTTCAGACCGCGGGGTTGTTCCAGGTTCAGATACCGGTTCGTGCTGGAACTGATCTGCAATGCCACGGCGTTGGTCCCAGTGCCGTCTGTGCTCTTGTATCCCGGTCCGCTGGCCCGGGTGACCGCGACGGCATAGGTCGTGTTAGTCCCGAGTAAAAAGGAATATTTGCCACGGACAAGCGCGCCCAAATCATTTGTGCCGCCGGGCCCCCCGTTAAGAATCACTTTTACATTATCGGCATTCTCGTTCAGATAAAACGAAACGGTCCCGGCATTGTTTGTGAGGCCGGAAGCGTACGGGGTTGCTTGCACTCGTTCCCCGGCGCTTGAAAGGAACAGGGCGGTGAGTATGGGTAGGGCGGATTTGATTCTGCTTTTTCGGTTCATAGGTTTTTGCTGGTTTACTCGATGACTCGGTGACTCGGAACAGAGTTCGGGAACAAATCTAAAAACGCCTGGCAACTCCAAATCCGCCCGTTACTGAACGTGCGAAACGCCGACGCCTTCATCCTGCGAGAACTCGCGCAGGATAAGATAATACTTGCCCTTTTCCCTCACCCACTCCGCGTGCCCATCACAAAAGCTGGCATTGGCGCCATCAGCCCCGTGGTTATCGCTCGGATCAGGATAATTGTTCGGCCTAGTTACGGAGTCAGCACTGGCCAAGTTATCCCCGTCCAGCGTCAGCCAGGTTCGGCTCGGCCCTGGAACAGTGCCCACCAGCTTCAGAAAATCGCCCACACTCCTGTGTGCCCGTGTCTGTACCCGGGATTCAGTCTTTCGGACATGGCTTGCTTGAGTCGCTGTGTTTCCCTCATTCGAGAACTCAGCCGCAGGCTGCTTGCGCCACCAGGAGAAATTTTCATAACTGTACCCGTTGGTGTATTTGTTGGCGGCGAACGTCTGAAGGTCCGTCAGCTCGCCCGTGCCCGACAGATTGGTCCGGATATAATTCCGGGTGCTGGGGCAGACGAATACCCCCGGGTTCTTGGCGTAATTTTGATACATCCAGTTGAGGTTGTCATCGAAGTAGCTGAGCGAGGGACCGCATAGAATGCCATTGCAATCCTGGGCATACATGAAGTTGCCCAGACCGATTTGCTTCAGATTGCTCAGGCAGGCAATCCGCTTGGCTTTCTCCTTGGCCCTGGCCAAGGCGGGAAGGAGCAGTGAGGCGAGAATCGCAATGATGGCGATTACCACCAGAAGTTCGATCAAGGTGAAGCCTGGGGCCCGGCTCGTCCGGCCTGTGGTGTGGGTAAAGTTATTGCGGTGCATGCGTTCCTGTTTTGCTTGCTCAAACCTACCGTGCAATAAAATGCGGCTTTAACCCTCATATTGTCAATGAGCTTGGACCTACACATTCATGTAGTATCAATACGCCTTGGTATTTGGTCTCATTATCCTCCCGGGCCAAGAATTTTTCCTGCTGCGTTCATTCGCAATCGCCTGGAATGAAAGGACAACGCTTGAGATTTGAAGCTTTTGGCCTGCCCGGTCGAGGCTTGTTCCGGCTTGGATGTGATTACCTACCGGAAGTCGGGTCCGGAACGTTATCCGTTGCAAGAGGTCTGCGACGCCTCGGTCCCCCACCCTGCTGGTCTGTCCCAACCCGCGCAGGGTTCAAAAGCAACCACGCAAGCAGTTTTTGAAGGCGCAGGTCTCCGGCGGCAATTGTCAGGGGAGCATGACGCGGACGTCAAAGTGGAGTTTTAGGAATCAACCCGCCAAGCCGGAGAGAAAAGCCGCCACCAAATCGGTTGAGGCATCTCTCACCCTGAAAGCTGAAATCAGTTCGCTGCGCAGGTACGAGCCCTCAGCCACTGCAAATCCGGATCGGTGGAAGCACTGCCGATACTTGCACAACGTTGATTGGCTATTACAGGTTGAACCACGTAAGGCCCAACCCATTTGCGAATCTCCGAATGACCATCCGCGAACGAGAAGCCACAAGCCCGATTGTGATAGGAGGCCGGCACATCTGGATACACGAAAAGATCCATGGATACCTGGAAGTAGCCGTCGTTAATGCTCCCGGGATGTTCATCCAAGAAAATCCAGGCGAGCGAGGGGAGAGGGTTGTTCAGGTCAGACATTTTGTTGTAAGTGCGGTAACCGGTATTGTAATTTCGCATGCCCGTCACGCCGGCGTAATAGCCCATTTGACTATTCATGGAGTAACTGCGGACACGCTGGCCATTTTGGGAAGGAATCTTGTCCGCCGGACATTTATAACAGCCCACCCCCTTGCCCATGTAAGGGGCCAGCAGCCCCATTCTCAGGTTATCAAGGTTGGTGTTAGCGTCGTCATTGAACCAACTCTCATAATCGCCGATCACCCAGCAGAAATTCGGAGGGGTGTTGATCGGGCCATTGGGCACCATGTGGTCGCTGAAATCATCCTTGTACATCAGCCAACACAGTTGGAGCTGCTTGGAATTGTTAATGCAACCAATCGCCTCCGCCTTCGCCTTTGCCTTGGTTAGTGCCGGCAGGAGCATGCTGGCCAAAATGGCTATGATCGCGATCACCACCAGCAGCTCGATGAGAGTAAAAGCACGACGGCTTGCACCAGCCGGAAACCTGTCCATACGAATCTTCATGTTATGGCAAATGAATAAAGCAATATAGCGTGACAACCAAATAAATCAAAACCGATCA
>JAQGOT010000286.1 GCA_028293465.1 Pedosphaera sp.
TTTCGCTCGTGAGCCGCGCCGCTTCCGCCTCCGCCTCGGTGATCACCCGCGGCAAATCATCCCGCCGTTCGGTTTCCAAAAAGCGTTCGAGTGACTCCTCGATGCTCAACAACCGCAGGTAGGTCCACATCAACTCATCCAATTTGCGCAAACGCGGATCCGTCGCTGGATTGGACGCCATCATCGCATTCTCCCCACTCGCGCTCTCAATATCATGGCAAACCTGGGCGAGGCTTTGGTAACGCGCCCGCCGATCCGTGGAGAGCGAGGCCAGCAGGGCATCACGCTTGTTGGTGAAATCGGTTACCTGGGCGAGTGCCTTGGCGCGCCTTGCCCCTTCCAGCCGGCCATCCACCCAGCGTCGAAAAAAAGCCATGTCCGGCAGATGGACCAGGCCCAGGGTGTAAAGCGTCGCCCCCACAATCAGCGGCAGCAACTCGCCGCTCATGAACCCAATTCCCAGCGTGAGCAACCCCAACGCAACGTGATGCGGGCTCTTGAAAAACTCGGCTCGATAATTTGGTGCCTGCTCTTGCATCATCTTGACCCGCGCATTTAACCAGTTACCCGCCCCGGCCACACTTAAAATGTGCGCGCTCCGGCGCCGGCCGCGCTCAGAACCCGGAAATCTTGGGCGCGTCCTTCTTGGGCTCTGCCGGACTCCGAAACAGCATATACGTCCCCCACTTGAGCAGGGCAAATACACCCAGGGCCAAAATAAACAGCCGCTCGATGGAACCACCGAAAAAGATGAATATCTTCGTCTTTTGAATTACCAAGGCGATGGCAAAACTACAGCCAATCATCACCATCAACCCGGACAACCGGTCAAAGCCGGGCACCTCGTCAAAACTGACCTTTTTTCTGATTAACACCAGCGTGACAACCATCGAAACGATCGGGAGGATGTAAACCTGAAAACTGACATCCAACAAATTCTCCTTGGTAAGAAACAGGGCATAGCCGGTCAGCACGGCGGCAAAAATGCCCGGCAGACACGCGAGATAAACCAAGAGCGAATAGACATACTTGGACGGCGCCTTGCCGCCGTTGCCTGGTTGATGCAACCGACCGCATAACCACGCTGCCAGTGGAAGCGCAACGAACAAACCAGCCAACGCCAGCGGTTGGTGATCGACCGCTTGAGTAAGTTCACGTGTTGTCACTTTATCTTATTTCAAAACGGGCCGGTTACTTCGGCTTGGTGCCCGTCGAGGCGGGCGTCTCTTCCTCCAGCCGGCGCAACAGGTTTTGTGTGAAATCGACAAACCATGGTTTGCGGCGGGTCTGCTCGGGCGGTTCTTCCGGCCTTGGCACGTGCAATATCTCCACCAACCGGCCCGGCTTGTCCGCCATTAAAAAGACCCGGTCCCCCAGGTAAACCGCCTCCTCGACCGAATGCGTCACCAGAAAGACTGTTTCCTGCTGCTCATTCCAAAGTTGAATCAACAGTTCCTGCATCCGCAACCGGATCCGCGGATCCAACGCCCCGAACGGCTCGTCCATCAGCAAAATTTTCGGCTCCAGGATGAGCGTCGCGGCGATCGAAACCCGCTGCTGCATCCCCCCGGACAGCTCGGAGGGATACTTATCCTCCGATCCTTCCAAGCCAACCTTCTTCACCCAATTGCGCGCGCGCTCCCCGCGTTCCGCACGCGCCACGCCTTTCAACCTCAAACCAAATGCGATGTTATCGACCACCGTCAGGTTGGGCAGCAATGAATATTTCTGGTCCACCAACCCCCGATCTGATCCCGCGCAGTCCACCGGCTTCCCAAAAATCTTCACCTCCCCTTTAGTCGGCGGAAAGTGCGGTGTGAGGCTGGCGATGATCCGAAGCAATGTCGATTTGCCACAGCCCGAAGGACCGACAATGGTCACCAACTCGCCCTTGTTCGGCAAATCCTCGACCACGAAGGATACGTCTTCCAAGGCTACTTTTGGGTTCGGCCCTTCCCCGAAAGACTTGGTTACATTGCGAAACGACACCAGTTCAGGAAGTTTCTTCGCCTCTGCCGGACCGGTTGCTGGGGTTGAAGTGGGGTCCATTTGTTACTTTCGCACGTAGGGGAAAAGCAGCCGCCCCCCTAGGCGCCATAATTGGTCGCAGGCCACCGCAATCAGCACAATGACGATGATGATGGCGAAGATAGCCGCCGTATGTCCCCGTCGCTCGGATATGGACATCAGATACCCCAGCCCGCGTTCGGCGTTCACCACCTCCGCGAGAATGATCCAGCCCCAACCGACCCCGTAAACCGCGCGCAAATTGTCCCAAATATCCGCTTGCGCCACGGGAAATAAAACATGCCGCACCAATTGCCATTCCGTGGCCCCTTTGGTGACCGCCACATCCAGGTACGCCGCGGGAACTTTCGAGATCGACTTGATGACCATGGGCAGCAGCGCCACGAAACAGCCGATGAAAAGAAACCCGATTTTTTGCGTCTCGTTCAACCCAAACCAGGCCAGCGTCAGCGGAACAAAAACGACGATGGGCACATAAGCGCCGATCAAAGCCAACGGCCGAAAGAACGCCGCGATGGGCGGGAAAGTAGCCATATAGATGCCGAGCGGCAAAGCCACAATCACAGCCAGCGAGAAGCCCAAGGTCACCCGGGTGAACGAGGTCAAGGCACTCCGCACGAGCCCCTGGTCAAAGTGCAATCGAGGGAACGCTTTCAGAACTTCCAGGGGGCTGGGCAGAATCAAAGGAGCCACCAGTCGGTCTTCAACGGTCTGACCATGGGTTGCAAACCACCAACCCGCCAAAAGGAGCGCCACAAATCCCAGGGTCAGACCCAGTCCCCTTAATTCCGGCAGTTCGCGCCGAACCCGCAGGCGCACCAACCGCACCACAACCGTCAGCACGATGGCGAAGGCCAGCGCAAAAATGAAAAAACCAGCCATTACTCTTTTTCCAGCGGGAAGACTTTAACCTCCACCCGCCGGTTCTTCCGATTGTGCTCGGGATTACTCGCATCGGTCATGCCGGCCACCGGATTCTCCCACCCGTTCCCGAGCACCTTGAATTTGTTTGGATCAAATTTGTATTTATCCAGAATCGACCGGCGCACGGAATCCGCGCGGTCGTAGGAAAGCTGGCGGACCAGGTCCGGCGGCACCACCCCTTTGCGGCTGGCATCGGTGTTGCCCTCAATCACGATATAGGCGTTGCCAAATGCGCCGGCGAGTTTGCCGATCTCGTCCAACATGACGGGAATGTTCGTATCATATTGCGGATTGAGGCCAGTCTTATTTGGCTCGAACGAGATGATGACCGACTTGGTCAGAATCTCGCCCGACTCCGCTTCGGCATTTTTGAACATCGCTCCCGCCTTGAAGGTCGGCTGGGAAAGGTCGCGCACTTCCTTGTATTCTGCTCCCAGTTTCGCCAGCACGCCGGCGGCCTTGACCTTCGAGGATGATACCGGAACCGTGATGGCCCCGAGCGATTTGTAAATGGTCGAAGCCCGGTTCCACACCACCTCGAAATTCGACGGGTTGAACGGATCCAAAAAGAAGTTGGAGTTCTCACGGTAATTCGCCAGATGGGCATCCCCCTCCGCCACGCCGCCATCCTTGCCAATCATCGACGTGCAATCTTCCACGGGCAGCTTGTAAGCGGCGGACAACAAACGCGCCGCATTCGGCACGTCTTTGCGCACCATATCCATGCCTTCGAAGATGCCGCGGGCCAGGTTGGCCACGATGTCGGGATGATCGCGGTAGAAATCGTTGCGCACCGCCCAGACGTCAGCAATCAGATGGTTCGCGCTGCCGGTGGTGACCATCAGACGCGTGCCCGGCACCTCGCCCGAAACGGTGTAAATATCCGGCGACCAACCGACGAAGGCGTCGAAGGTTTTGTCCTGCACGAAAATTTTCGCGGCGGCCGGCGCGTCTCCCGCCCATTTGAAATCCACCTCCGCCGGATCAATCCCCGCATCAATCAACAAAGACATGATCAGGTAATGGCTCGGTGAATTTTGCGCGAGCACCACCTTCCGGCGATGCCCGTTTTTCATCCGGAAATCATTAATGTTATGCAGGTCGCCGCGCGACACGATGCCATCGCCGCCGCCGGACCAGTCGATCTGCTGGCAAATCACCGGCACGGTGCGCGAATCTTTCACCAGTTCCGGCGAAAAGAGCGCCATCATGTCCAGCGTTCCCCAGAGAACATGGCTGTGACCGCTTGCGAATAAATCGCGGGCCTTGACCGGATCATCCACCAACGCGAGATGGACATAGAAACCGTATTTCTTGAAAAAGACGCTCCCCTCATTTGGTTCCATGCCGTTGTTCGCCACGATAATCGGTGCCCAACCAGGCCAGACGTTGATGGGGAACTCCACGATCAATTTGCCATCCTTCATCGGTTTGTCGTAATCGCTGACCCCGCTGACCGGCGGAATCGAGGATCCGTCCACCAGCGACACGGCGTTGGTGCCCGCCAGAAGTTTGCTGCTGATGTCCGCTGCCGCCGGTGTCGGCTTGGCCGCGTCGAGGGCTTTCTTCACCGCCGCGGTATCCACCGATGGATTCATCGATTTGCCGGCAGGGGCAATTTTATCCCACCACCGATAAACCCCGAAACCGACCACCGCCAGAATGAGAATTGTGACAACTAATTTTCCACGTCCTGTCATAAATTTGGTTTCCTCGCTGGTCTTCTACGTTATTCCGCGATCTTCTGCCGTTCGGGCTTGTCAGTGGCTGGTGGTGTCGGTGCCGCCTCACTTTGCACCATCCCCATTTTTTTCTTATATTCCTGGAACAGCACCGACCCGCGCGCCTTGCGCATCTCCTGTTCGCGGGAGATTCCCGAGCCCATCTCTTTCGCCAGATCCAAGGTGGCCCGCATCTGCCCCTCCCCGCCGGCCGCCGATTGGCGAAGCTGTTGCATGGACTGTCCCATCTCCCCGCCCATCATGCCCTGCAATTCGGTGATGGAGCTCTTCATCATCCCCGCCAGATTTTCCAGCGACCGGCCGATGGCCACCTTCGTCTTGACCGTCTCAAATTCGCGTTGGAATTTCTGAATTTCACGCAGGCTTTGCGCGATGATCTGGGTGTTCTG
>JAQGOT010000309.1 GCA_028293465.1 Pedosphaera sp.
GCCGGCCAAACGATTACTTTCGGAACCCTGGCGAACAAGAATTACGGTGATGCTCCGTTCTCAGTGGGCGCCACCGCCAGCTCGGGCCTGGCCGTCAGTTTCAGCATCTTCTCCGGCCCGGCAACGACCTCCGGAACCAATGTCACCATCACCGGCGCAGGCACCGTAATCGTGCGGGCTTCGCAAGCCGGCGATACGAACTACAATGCTGCTCCCAATCTAGATCAGTCATTCACTGTGGCCCCAGCTAACCAGACCATCGCGTTCGGAGCCTTGGCGAACAAGAACTACGGTGACGCGCTTTTCTCAGTGAGCGCCACTGCCAGCTCCGGCTTGCCGGTCAGCTTCAGCGTCTTCTCCGGCCCGGCCACGATCTCCGGAACCAACGTCACCATCACCGGCGCGGGCACGGTGGTCGTGCGGGCCTCGCAGGCAGGCAATACGAACTACAACGCGGCTCCGAATGTGGATCAGTCATTCGCGGTGGCGAAGGCAGATCAAACCATCACGTTCGATTCTCTGCCGAACAAAGCGCTAGGCGAGTCCGCCTTTGCGGTGACTGCGACGGCAAGTTCCGGATTGCCAGTGAGTTTCAGTATTCTTTCTGGTCCCGCAACCATTTCCGCAGGGACTGTCGCTCTCACGAATACAGGCACAGTGGTAGTGCGGGCTTCGCAGGCGGGCGACGCCGATTACAATGCGGCCTCGAACGTTGACCAAACCTTTACCGCCTATCCTCCACCGAGCCTCAGCCTGGCTGCGTCCGACCAAGACGTGGTCCTCTCCTGGACGACCAACGTTGCTGGCTTCACCCTCCTCAGCGCAACCGATCTGGCTCCAGGCGGATCATGGACTCCGGTTGTGCCAGCGCCCGTGGTGGTTAATGGCCAATACGTGGTTACAAACGCGGCTTCCGGCACGCTGAAGTTTTACCGGCTTAAGAAATAGGCGCTGCCCCACCTTATACAAATCTATGCGCGTCATTATTGCTGTCATCCTGAACTTGCTCTTCGTTACCTCTCTGGCCTGTGCCGATGAAACCCTGCCGGTGCTCAAGGTGGGTACCGAGGTTTACAGCAATGTCACCGTCACCAGTGTTACGGCCAGGGACATTTACTTCACCCACGACCAAGGATTGGGCAATGTGAAGTTGAAGAACCTCGAGCCTGCGTTGCAAAAGCATTTCAATTATGACGCGGCCAAGGCGGATGCGGCGGAACAGAAACAAAAGGCCGCCGCCCAATATTCCCTGCCAGGTGCCAGCACCACCGGCCGTACTCCCGACCCCGCCGATCCGAAAGCAGTGATGGACGATGCCATCGCCCGGGTTCAGGCCATCGTCAACCAACCCGTTACCCACCTGACCCGCACCCCCGGCATGGAGGTCTCGACTTACTCACCCGGTTGGTTCCATGCGGGCGCTGAAAAGCCGGACTTTACCACCGTGGATGTCCGCGCCACCCAGCAAACGGAATACAACCAGCACAACTACGTCACTTCGGATGCGAATCCGGGTGTGGCGTTCAATGGCCATGAGCTCGAATTCAATTCCATGACCAAATACTTTTACACCGACCGCTCCCTTCCCAAGAAAAAGTTGTCGGAATCGGAGATGCTGGAAATCAACCGGCTCTATCGCATCATCGGAAGCTGCGAACAGAAGTTGAATCAGCCGAAAGACGCTGAACCGCCGCAGGCTCCCATCCTCGGCTACCTATCCGCGCACAAGCCCGCCGTCGTTGGCGGCGCGCTTGCCTTGGTGGTGCTGCTGCTGGCCATCAATCATTTGAACAAGAAGCGTTCGGAGTCATGAAACGCAACGGTGTGGCTGGAGATGCCTGCCAGGCTGCTCTCGATCCCAAGTTCAGAAACTACCGCCAGCTTCATCAGGCCGGGCGCAGAAGGTTTGCGCGCACCTGCAGACCCGTTGGTTCCGGCGCTCCGGCAAATGAAATGATTCCGTTTGGGGCCGAACAGCCTCGGTAGGGATCGTTGGTGATAAGCAGGTTGGTATCGATATCCAGGTAATCCGCCAACTCGGCAAGATGGGCTCCGGCGGTGATCAAAACGCTCGATTCGATCATGCAGCCGATCATGGTCTTTAATCCGGCCTTTCGGGCCGCTTGTAAGGCTTCAAACCCGCCGCTGATGCCGCCGGTCTTTATTAATTTCACATTCACCCCATGGTAGCAATCCACGCAAAACGCGGCGTCCTTGGCCGAAATGAAAGATTCATCCGCAAACAACGGGAGGGGCGAACGCTGCTTCAACCACGCCAGATCCTGCGCGCTGGTCCCCGCCGGCATCGGCTGCTCCACAAATTCAATGTGCGGGTCCCGCGCAAACCACTCGATTTTTTCCAACGCCGCCTCCTTGGTCTTCCAGCCTTCGTTGGCGTCAATACAGAGCCGCTTCGTCGGTGCGACCGAGCGTAACGCCGCCATGATCTCCCGGTCCTGCGGCACGCCCACTTTGCATTTCAGCATCGGATACGACGCCGCCTCCAGCACCTTCTGCCGCACCTTTTCCGGTGTGTCGATGCCGATGGTGTAGGACGTTACGTGCTTGTTCTCCGTAAAACCCAAGCCCAGAAAATCGTAAACGGCCTGCCCGGCCTGCTTCGCCGCCCCATCCAGCAGCGCGATGTTTACCGCCGCCTTGGCGGCAAAATCGTTTGGCGAAATCCGGTCCAAGTAAGCCATGCTCGCCGCCACGTCGTCGAACGACAGCTTTTGCGGATCCACTTTTTTGAGAAACGCCACCACCGTTTCCAGCGTTTCTCCATAACGGCTGGAAGGGGCTGATTCACCGACGCCGGCGAAACCATCAGCGGAATTCAACTCGACGAACGTCACGACCCGCCCTTTTTTCGCCGCGCTGCCGGCCGTGGCCCACTCGTGCGCCAGGTGCAATTCAAATTGAAACGAATTAATTTTCATGGACTAAAAACTTCCGAATCGACAGAAAAATTCTGATCCGCCGACAGTGTCGCGGACGAAGCAATGCTCCGATAAACGACCTTGCTAAGAAAGCAGAAAACTGGCTGGTTTGGGAAGGATGATGCAAACCTGGGCCGCAGTGGTGCGAAATCAGATCCGCTCGTACACAACGGGAAATTCGAAATCAAACACCGCCAACTCCATCCGCCCGGGAGCGGATGAGACCACTTCATACTCCGTGACCTCAGTTTCGCCGTCCTCGCCGGTGAAGCAGAGATTCCAATGCCGTTCGCCAAGGTACGTCCAGGTGGCGGCTGGTTCGCGGATAATTTCCCCGGTTTTGGTGTGCCCCTCGCAAACCGCCGTGCCGTTGGCGTGCAAGTGCATCACGTCGCCAACGTGAGCGTCGCGGGTTTGAATCCCTTCGCTCGCTCCTGCCGTTCCCAATCTTTGTCACACTTGCTTAAACAACGCCCTTTCTTCCGTTTCCCCAACTCGGCCTTGGGAGTGAAAACACCCAACCAGCGGTCTATCGGCGTGGCAAGGCTTGGTGCTCTTGGTCTGTGGTTCCGCCAATGTTGTTTGGTGAACGCCCGTAATTTCGCTTGCCAGAATTCTCAACTCTCCCTATGGTCTGAAGCCGATCAGAGTGGTCTGTCACTCACAACATAAAGGAGACATGAACAAAATTATATTTATCGCCCTCACAGCGGTTGCGTTCCTTGCATCATCACTTAACTCAGAAGCTCAGGGTCGGGTGAACTTTAGCAACACTTTGAACAACCGGATCACCAATTCCCTGACCGACCAGCCAATATCCGGAACCAATGCATTCTGTATCGGTTTGTATGTAGGCCCGAATGGCTCAACCGCAGCTCAATTGACGCTGGTCGGCCTGACTACGAATGCGCCGAGCGGCGTTCCCACCGACCCGTTTGCGGGACTTTTTAACGGCGGCAATCCTTTCAAGCTGCCAATCCCCTACGATGACAGTGCACCAGTGGCCTTCCAAATCCGCGCTTGGACGCTGGCTGATGGCGCTAGCTACGAAGCGGCACTCCTAAGCGGCGATCCAAACCTCCTGATCGGCCAATCTGCCCTCGGCTGGGTGATTCCTACCCTGCCTCCATCTCTGCCGTCGTCGCTGCCGAACCTGTTCGGAGTAGGCCCAGGGCAAGTCTCCGCATTCTCGCTGGTT
>JAQGOT010000130.1 GCA_028293465.1 Pedosphaera sp.
TGCACTCGCTCGAACATGCCGAAAAGCCGGTGCTGGTGCTCGGGTTTGATCCCGATGCCGTTGTCCTCGATCCAGAGGCGAATTTTCCCGTTGCGCGCCTCGGTCCAGACCTGGAGCTTGGGTGTGATCCCAAATGCCACAAATTTAATCCCGTTGGCCAGCAGGTTGGATATGGCCTTGGTGAGGGAGGACTCATGCGCAAGGATGGTGTGCAGCGGTTCCCGGATGGTGATTTCGGCACGCGGCGGTTGCAACTCGGGGTACTGCTCAATGATGTCCAGGAGGAGTTTTTGGAGGGAGACCGGCTGAAGCTTAACCTCGGAACGAACCAGGCGGGAGTAAGTCAGGACGTCATGGATGAGCCTTTCCATGCGTGAGCTGCCCAGGACTATCCGAGTGAGGTAATCGCGGCCTTGGCCATCGAGCCGGTCGCCATAATCTTCGAGGCAGGCCTGGGCATAGCCTTTCATGGCGCGAACCGGGGACCGGAGATCATGGGAGACACTGTAAGAGAATTCCTCCATTTGGTTGACCGCCTCCTTCAGGGAAGCGGTACGTTCTTCCACACGCTTTTCGAGGCTCGCATTGGTGCGTGCGAGTTCCTCCCTGGCCTGGTGGAGTTCGAGTTCGTTGTGCTTGCGCTCGGTGATGTCGCGGGCGGTTTTTGAGGCACCGATGATGTGCCCGTTTGCGCCCATTACCGGAGAAACGGTGAGCGATATATCGATGAGAGCGCCGTCCTTGCGGCGGCGTACCGTCTCATAATGATCAATGCGCTGGCCTTCGCGGAGGCGAGCCAGAATGCTCGGTTCTTCATTCGGGCTTTCCGGGGGAATCAGGATGGAAACGGGCTTGCCGATGATTTCCGCGGCCGTATAGCCGAATAAGCGCTCTGCACCGCCGTTCCAACTGGTGATGATGCCGTTGAGGTTCTTGGTGATGACGGCATCATCTGAGCACTCGATGACGGCGGCAAGAAAACGTTGCGTCTCCTGGGCGGCCATCTGAGCGGTGATGTCGTGAGTGACAGCGAGCTGTTGGATAATCCCCGTGCGCGGGTTGCGGAAAGGAGCCGCATGGGTTTCCACAAAGTGGCGCGTGCCAGCCAAGTCAACGATCTGAAACGTGAGGTTCTCGGTATGTCCGGCGCAGACGCGCTCGTTCATGGCTTTGAAGCGCTCGCGATCCTCGGGAGCGATAATATCGTAAACGTTCTTCCCGATGACGTCGGACGACTGCCGGACCTCGAGCATACGACACCCGGCGGCATTCACATCGAGCAAGGTTCCATCCGCGGCAACGACCTTGATGCACTGGGGGGAATTGTCGATGATGGCGCGCAGGTGCTCTTGACTTTCCCGCAAGGCCTCCCCCGCCCGGAGGCGCTCGATAAAATCGGTGGCCTGCCGGGCATGCATATCCGCGAACAGAATTTGCCGGGCGGTGGGCCGGTGCGGCGAAGGAAAATGAACGGAGACAACGCCAAGCGCCCGGCCGTCGCGGCTTAGGAGTGGCGTAGTGTGAACAGCGCGAAATCCGGCGTTCCGGGCCTCCTCGCGGCAGGCCGCGAACAACGGATCGGTTTCGGTATCTTCCACGATGACGCGGCGCCGTTCACTGAAGGCCGTGCCACACGCTCCGGCGCCGGGTGGCACCCCTGCAAGTCTGGTTAGTTCCGTCGATTTGAAGTTTAAGGAGGCGGCCGGAGCGAGCGTCCCGGTGCGCTCGTCGAAAAGGGAAAGCAGGCCGCGCTCCGCGCCATGCAGTTCGACGATGCTTTCCAGGATGGCCTGCATCATGGAGTCAACATCGTCGGTCGCCGCCAGGCGGCTGCTCAGGTTATGCAGCCGGGTTAGGCCGGAGACTTGCTCGGCCAAAGCGCGTTGCGTCTCCTGAACTTCGGCTTCGGCTTGCTTTTGCTTGGTGATGTCCCGGGTGAAACACTGGGTGTGGACGAAGCGGCCATTCTCCCAGAGCACGCATGAATCTATGAGAACCTGTTTGAGCTCGCCGGATTTGGTTTTGAGGCGCGCCGGATAGTCCTTAAGTTTCTCACGGTTGGCGAGGCGCCGCAGGATGTCGGCGATGACATCGGGATCCGCATGAAACTCGGCGATGTGACGGCCGATATATTCCTCTTTGGAGCAGCCGAGGAGGTCAAGCTCGGCCTGGTTGGCCCATTGAATGAGGCCATCAGGCCCAACCCAGTGAAGCGGTGTGGCGGCAGACTCAGCAAAGTGAGCAAGCTGCTGGTTGGTGTGGCGAAGCACCTCAGCCTCAATTCGATTTTGTTCGGCATCGTGCGCTCGTTTAAGCTGAGTGACCATCCACTTCAGCCTCGCACGAGCGGCCTTGCCTTTCCCGTTGTCGATGGCTGGAAGACGCTCGCTGGCGGAAGAGGCATGACCGATTCCGTTTGCGTGCAGGATCAGGGGGGCCTCAAAAAAGGGATTGGGATAAACCTTTTGGCCGAAAATCGCCTGGGGATGCGTATGGAGGGCTGCAATCAGAGCTTCCGGGTCGAGGAGGCTACGGTTATACTGGCAGATGATTCGGGCAGGGAATGAGGGTTCAAACAGGGTGTTAAGGGTGGCTTCCCAATGCTCGAGCTTGCGAGTGTCGATGTCCGGACCGAGGACCCAGGTCATTTCGACTGCGAACCGGATGCCTTTGAAGCCTTGTTTGCCGGCTTGTATAATGAACTGGCGGACCTGCCGGGCCTTTTGGGAGGAGTCAAGTTCACCGGGCTGACGCCATTCGTTGCGGGTGTAGAGTTTGAGGCGTCCCGATTCGGATTCCCTGGCCACATCGATGCCGCCGCGCTTGAGGTGAGAGGCCAATTCATCCACAGTCTGGTCATCGGCGATGTAGATGAACTGCTCGTCGTGAGTCAGGCCCTCGCGGATGAAGGGGATGAGGGCAGGCATCTGTTCGGCAGGGTCCTTTTCGTAAAAAAGACAGAGGTGCCCGCCGGGTTTGACTTTTGATATCTGTTCGGCCAGTTCCAAGGTCATGACAAAAACACTTTCCGCGCATTCAGAATGTCCCGCAAGAGAAAATCTGAGACTCAGGCTTTGGGGACGGGAGGTGAACACCCACCCGCCTGGGCACGTTGTGCGCCAACGCAACCTGCCCCCAACCCCTGATTTACCTCAAGCGCAGCAGCCTGGAGCCAAAACGTTTGACTATCTCACCTGGCGCAATTGTTCTTCTGGCGGCTTGGCGGGGGATGGCATCGGCGCGGGTTCGACGGCCGGAGGCAGGACGGCGCGGACCACGAAGGAAACCACCACGGTCACCGTCGTGCCGATCAGCGCATACCAAGGCCAGAAAATCTCCGGCACGTGCAGCTCGGGATATTTGGGGAGGACTTGAATGGCAGTCATCACCAGCAGGGACACGGCCATCCCGGTCACGACCGGCGCGGACCGGCCCTTTTTCCAAAAGACCGCCAGCAACAGGCCGCCTAGGAGCGCACCGCTGGTCAGGCCGCGCAAGGAGAAGGCCGCATTCAACACGAAATCAACCTGCCGACTGAGGTACGCCACGAGGATCAGGATGACGGCCCAACCGATGGTGGAGACCTTGCTGAAGGTCAGATAGTATTGCTCGCTCCGAGCCTTCTTCGAGAGGGCCTTGACGAAATCCATCGTTGAGACGGAGGACAGCGAGGTCAGGGCGGAACTGACCGAGGACATGGCGGCGGAGAGGATCGCCACGATGAGAAATCCTTTCAGCACATGCGGGACCTCGGTCATCATGAAAATGGGAAAAACGAAATCGTTGGCCTTGATGCCCGAACCGGCGCGCGGTTCCGGCAAGGGAATTTGAAAAGGATGGGCTTGGTAGAAAACCCAGAGCATGGCGCCGGCCAAAAGAAAAATCAGGAAGAGGGGAAAAATCACCACCGCGCTCAAGGCCAGCGCTTTGCGGCCCTCGGCGACATTTTTGCAGGCCAGCACGCGTTGCACGATCAATTGCTCCGCGCCGTGCGAGGACATCACCATGACGGTCCCGCCGATAATCCCCATCCAAATGTTAATGGGTGCACCGAGGGTAAAGGCCGGATTCAGCCAGTGCAGCTTGTCACCGGCTGTGGCTTCATGGATTACCTGGCTCATGCCGCCCGGAAAAAACGTGGGAATGTAGAAAAGCGCGAAGATGCCGCCGGCGAGGAAGAGGACGAACTGAACGGCATCCGTCCAGATGACCGCCTTCACGCCGCCAATGTAGGTGTACAGCAGCGACAAAATCACAAACAATAAAATCGCGCCGAGAATCGGGTCGCCGGTCAGAAACCCCAAAACCTTGTCGCCGAGCATCAGCTTGATCGGGATGCAGGCGACATAGACCCGCACGCCGGCGGCCAACGTTTCACTGAGCAGAAAGAAGCCGCCCGCCATTTGCCGCACCGAGGGACCAAAGGCGTTGGAAAACAACTGGTAGGGCGAATAGATTTCACCTTTGAAATAATGCGGCACCATGATCACGGCCAGAATAATACGGGCGATCACGTAACCGACGATCATCTGGAGGAAGGCCATGTTCGTTCCGTAAGCCATGGCCGGCACGCCGACAATGGTGAGCGCGCTGGTTTCTGCCGCCACGATGGAGAGTCCGATGCCCCACCAGGGAATATTGCGGCTGCCGAGAAAATAATCGCGGGTGTTCTTCTGATCCTTCCCGAACCAAATCCCAAGCAGGATAATGCCGCCCAGATAAAGGAGAATCACCAGCCAGTCCGCGGCATTAAAATAAATGTTCATGGAATCAGCGGTCAATTACTGGAGCAGACGAGGACGGATGGCCAGAAAAAAGTATCGACCGGTGGCACCTGAACACTGAATCGAAGCAAAGACGATCCGTTTACGCCACCAAGCCGGGAGCCAGCAGCGATTCCACCGCCGCGGGCAGCGGGGCGCTGAGTTCTTCGAACAAGGCACGGGAATCAGCATCGGAAAGTTTCAAGGAACGGGCGGCGGAATGAATGAACCCGCGCGTGGTCTGGTGGGCGTAACCAAAGAGCCCCTGCCGCAGCGGCAACGAATAGACGGCCAGCGTGACCCCATACACCAGCGTGTGCCAACCTTGGGCCTGCCCCTGGTCAACGGCGGCGAGATAACGCTGCACGATGCGTTGATCGCGCAGGGGGCGGAGGCGCTGCAAGCCAGCCTGACCCACGCGCCGGCTGGCCGGTAAGAAATTTTTCAGAATCGGTTCGACCCCCAACCGTTGATCCAAGGCGACCAGTTCGCGCAGTTCGTTCCGGCCGGCATGCAGACAGGCCTGTTGAATCGCGGGCAGTTCGAGCGGCCACAAGATGCGGGTGTGATAGTTTTTGAGAAATTCGCGCAACGAGGCCAGGTTGTCGATCTGCCGGACCTGCAGCGATTCCGAGGCGCCGGCCAGCGTCACCAGTCCCTCGACGGAACCGAGTTGTTCCACGAGGGGATGCAGATCACCCAGAAACTCCACCGCTTCGAGCGGCGCCTTTTGTGTCCGATGCAACATGTTCTTCTGCTTAAAACTTTTAAAATGTTTTCTCAGCCTATCACTAATCACCGTGCCTCGGCTGCATTCGCATTGCCAGCAGTAAAAGTGCCGTCGAGGTGGATTAAAAACTTGCATAATTAATATCTTCCGGGGTAATCTCATGCCGTTCCACTGCCACCCGAACCTAACTAGCCAGGCAAGCGGAAATAACAGGAGCAATAAATGGCTAAAGTTGATTTTGCAATCGGCATCGGCGGCGAGGCTGGTCAAGGCATCGCTACCCCAGGAGATATTCTCGCCCGCATCTTCGCGCGGCGCGGACTGAATCTAAACGCTTACAACGCCTACCAGTCCCTCATCCGGGGCGGGCACACCTTTCTCACCATCCGCGCCAGCGACGGCCCGGTCCGCAGCATGGGTGACAAGCTCGACATCCTCATCCCGCTGAACCAGGACACCATGGACCGGCATCTGCGCCTGCTCGGCGCGGGGGCGTGCGTGTTGTTTGACAGCGACAAAATCAAACCGGGCGTGCCTGCGGAAGGGGTGCAAGTTTGCCCGCTGCCCATCAAACAACTCACCGCGGGCAACAAACTTGCGGCCAATACGGTGGCGATTGCCGCAACACTTCAGATGCTCGGGGTGGAATTCAAGGCGCTCGAAGATGCGTTGACGCGCATTTTCAAACGCAAAGGCGACGCCGTGGTGAGCGAGAACGTGGGCTTCGCGCAAACCGGCTATGATTACGCCGCAGCCAATTTCAAAGCGTTCCCCTTCAAAGCGCCGAACCTCGGCAAGGGCAACGCCGTGTTGACCGGCAACATGGCGTTGGCCCTTGGTGGCATCGCGGCGGGGGTGAAATTTTACGCCGCCTACCCGATGAGCCCCTCGACCGGCGTGCTTATGTATATGGCAAGTCATGCCCGGGAATTGGGCATGATGGTGCGCCAGGTGGAGGATGAAATCGGCGTGATGAACATGGTCATCGGCGCGGCGCATACGGGCTGCCGCTCGATGTGCGCCACTTCGGGCGGCGGGTTCGCGTTGATGACGGAAGCCATCGGCATGGCGGGGATGATCGAAGCGCCGGTGGTCTGCATCGATGTGCAACGCGCCGGCCCCGCGACCGGGGTGCCGACCAAGACCGAGCAGGGCGATCTCTGGCAAATCCTCGGCGCCGGCCAGGGCGACTTCCCGCGCATCATCGTGGCACCCAAGGATACACTGGATGCCTTCCAGACCATCCCGGAGTTGTTCAACCTTTGCGACAAATATCAATGCCCCGGACTGGTGCTCTCCGATCTGCTGATTTCGGAAGGGACCGCGAGCGTGGATCCGAAGGACCTCGATTTCAAAGTGAAGATTGACCGGGGCGAATTGATTATGCCCAACGGGAACGGCAATGGCAACGGCGCGGCGGCCAATCCTTTTGGCGGGGCCAATGACAACGCCTATTTGCGTTACAAGAACACCGAAAGCGGCATTTCGCCGCGGGCGGTGCCGGGTATGCCGGGCCACATCCACGTGGCCGCCACGGACGAGCATGACGAGGACGGGACGTTGATCAGCGATGAATTCACCAACCCGGCGAAGCGGCGCATGATGGTGGAAAAACGGGCGCGCAAGATGGAGACCGTGCTGGCGCAGATCGCCCCGCCGAAGCTGGTCGGGCCGGAGCAGGCCGAGGTCACGCTGGTGGGTTGGGGTTCGACGGAAGGGGTGATTCGCGAGGCGGTGGAAAAACTGGCGGCGGAGGAAGGGATCGTGGCGAATCAACTCGCGGTGAAATGGATCGTGCCATTCCACGCCGACGAGATTGCCCACCTGCTGACCCGCAGCAAGCGGATCATCATCGTTGAGAATAATTTCAGCGGTCAATTTGCGCGGTACCTGCGCTCGGAGACAGGCATCGCCGCGCACGGGCACATCCGCAAATACGACGGCGAGCCGTTCATGCCGCATCATATTGTGAATGCGGTGAAGTCACAAATCGCCGGCCAGACGGAGCTGTCCGTCCCGGAACATGAAGTAATGGTTTGACCATGGCGTAGTGATCAGTCACGCAATAGAACCCTTTCCGCCCACGCTGGCAGCTTGCATTGAACCCATAAAATATCATGAGTACAGTTGTTGATCCAATACCTGCGACCACCCTGGCACCCGCCACGGCGCTCACCAAGGATACGTATAAAAACAAAGTGCACCCGGATTGGTGTCCGGGTTGCGGCGATTTTTCCGTGCTGGCCGCGCTCCAGATGGCGCTGTTCGAGCTCGGCCTGCAACCGCACCAGGTGGTCGTGATCAGCGGCATCGGCTGCTCGTCCAACCTGCCGGGATACATCAATACCTACGGCATGCACACGCTGCACGGCCGTTCGCTGGCGGTGGCCACCGGGGTGAAGCTCGGCAATCATGAGTTGAAGGTCATCGCCACCGGCGGCGATGGCGACGGCTTCGGCATCGGTGGCAATCATTTCATGCACACCATGCGGCGCAACGTGGACCTGACCTACATCGTCATGGACAACCAGATTTATGGCCTGACCACCGGCCAGACTTCCCCGACGAGCCGCAAAGGCATGAAGACGAAGAGCACGCCGCACGGCAACGTGGAAAACCCGATCAACCCGATCCCGATGGCCATCGTCGGCGGAGCCACGTATGTGGCGCGCGGATTCAGCGGGAAGCAGAAGCATCTCATCGAGTTGATGAAGGGGGCGATCATGCACAAAGGCTTCTCGTTTGTGGATGTGTTCAGCCCGTGTGTGACGTATAACAAGGACAACACGTACCAGTTTTTCAATCCGAAGGTAAAGGCGCTGGATGACCTGGGCCATGATCCGTCGGATTTCCACAAGGCCATGGACCGCGGTTACCAGTGGAACGAGGAAATCCCTATCGGGCTTTTCTGGAAGCGGACAGATTTACCGTCGTTGGAAGAATCCGAACCGGTGCTGGACGAAGGCGGCCCGCTGGCGTTCCGGAAACTCGGTATCACCGACGAACAGGCCCAAGGCTTGATTAAGGAACTAGTTTAACCGCCCCCCCCCCGATGTGTCGGCTTTCGCCTCCAGCAGCAATGGAGGCGAGACCTCAACGCACCGACTCCATTGTCGGCTAACTGGATTTCATCAATGCTTGAGTTACCTCGCTCAAGGATGCATATTTACCTGCGCATAATATGTCTCCTGAAGCAGCATTGGATTTACAGATTTCGAGGTATCGTGAGATGACCGGCGAACAGCGCTTGGGCATCGCCTTGCACCTTCATGAGCTGGCTTGCGACCTGGCCCGCGAAGGCATCCGCCATCAGCGTCCCCAAGCCGATAAGGCCGAAGTTGAGCGGCTCCTGCGTCAACGGTTGGAATTGGCGAGATAGCAAGCGCAGCCAGTCCCGCTGCTTGCGGCTACAGTTTGTGCAACCGAGTTGTGATTTTCTCCCAATGCGTCCCATGCCAGAATAACTTGCGGCACCGGGCGCACTCGAAAAATTCGTCGCGCCAACGATACGTCCGCGGTGGGATGCGATCGCGCACCGCCTCCTTGTCCACCCTCTGGAGCTCCCCACCACAACTCATGCAGCGCGATTCGCGCGGCTTTAATCCCAATTCTCCCAGGACCAGCGCCAGTTGCTCGAGCATCTTCAATGTGGGTGGCACCCAGACCGCGGGAAGGATGCCGTCGCGCAGGAGCCGTCGCTCCATCAGCATGCTGTCGGTGGTGAGAATGATGGCTTGGCGTCGGGCACCTTCGCGGAGTAGCTCGTCGTCGTCGATGTCGGGAATCCAAATGGCTTCGTAACCGGCGGCGCGCAGCCACCGGGCCAAGCCGCCGAGCCCGGCGTCGCACAAGAAAACAAGCGAGCCGTTCGCAGCGAAGCCGGCGATTGGTTTAGCGGCCTCTTGACCCGCACCTTTCACGTGACGAACGGCGAAGCCCCGCCACGAAGCAAGGGTGCGCGCGTGGAGTTGAGCCAGTGCTTGGGCCGGGCTGATGCCCTCTGTTTCACTGAGCCGCTCAGCACGGGTGAGAAACCAGCGGGTACCTTGCTCGATTCGGCGCGCATGGAACTGAGACAAAAGTGTCTTGAATTTGGACGCGTAGGCATTGGCGATACGACTCATCAAAACAAAGATACGCCAATTAAAACGCGCGTGCGGGAACCTTCCAACCTCACCTGGACGCTCAGCCAGGGTGAAATCTGGGGATTTAACCCTGAAACCACGCCTGCAGGACAAAATTACCCCTCATTTTTGAGCGCTGCCTCGTCCCGGCCCGGCCATTCAGGGTGTGGCCCTGCAAAGCGGTTAAAGAATCTCCGTTGCACGATTGATATGGGCACGGTTTTAGCTACTTCTCGGGGCGTATGACCAGTTTCCATAAGCTCCACAACTTAAAGGCGAAGATGATCCTCCCTCATTTTCTGGTTTCCGTCGCGACGTCCTGCCGGTATCGGCTGGCGATCGAGGCCGCCCGCTTCCGGCCGGTGGCGGTGGGCCTGAAGGGTTGGGCGTTCCCGATCATGGACGCGCCCGTACAAGTGGCTGGTGGCACCCGCGCCCGCTCGGTGTCAGAGGAAAGAATTACACCCACCGCGATCGTCCTCCTGGGATTGGCGGTAACTTTATTGGTTGCCTTCATGGTCGGTACTGAATCCGGAACTCTACACCCCGTCTGGCAGGCGATTGTCGGTTTGACTGGTGTGGGGATGGTGGGGATGACTTTGCGCTTGATTCAGATCTTTAGCGGAAAGGTCCGTCGCTAGAATATTTCACCAACCCGGGGGATCGTATGACTGAACCAATCTTTTATCCGATTTTATCCGCCGCCCCCATGGGGATCCTGGCTGTCATCGTCAAGACGTGGCGGTGGCTGGAGGATACCAAAGGACTGCGCGTGCCGGTTGCCGAGAAATTGCTCAACGCGCCCGGCGAGTCCGCCCGCAAGCACAAGGAGGAATTGGATGACAAGGTCATGGACGCCTACCTGTGGGTCCTCGGCCTGCCCCTCACGCTTCTGGCTTGGTATTTTGGAGCGACCCGCGGTGTCATCGCGCCCTCCGCCGGATTTTGGGTGACCGTTATGCTCCTCGCCACCCTCGGTTACGGGGCCTTGCTCGTGCGCTTGATCGGTTTGTTGGAAATGCGCGCTCAATGGCGGCTCAACCTCAGTGCCGAAAAAGCGATGGGCGAGGAGCTCAACCGGCTGATGGCCGAAGGCTGTCTGGTGTTTCACGATTTCCCGCTCGAAAAGAACGCGAACATCGATCACATTGTGGTCGCTCCCTCCGGCGTCTTCGCAATTGAAACGAAAACTTGGCGGAAAAATCCTTCTCCCACCAACCAACAGAAGCTGAACGAGGTGGTTTACGATGGCAAGCGACTGCAATTCCCGGGCTATGCCGACTAAGAAAACCTCATTCAGGCGAAGAATCAGGCGCGAAATCTGAGCGACTTCCTCGGCCACG
>JAQGOT010000339.1 GCA_028293465.1 Pedosphaera sp.
CAACAGTGCGGTCCGTTCAAGCTTCTCATAAACCGCGCCGTGCGCTTTCAGGGTCGTCTCGATCTCCTCATCCGTGTATTCCGGCCCGAGCAGCGAGCCCTTCATCCCATCCACCTTGCGGGCGGGGCTTATCCGAGCCGGCGCGGACTCGTTCCCTCTAGCCAGATGCCACGCGGCCAATGCCGCGCCGAGCGCACCGCCCGCGTCGCCCGCAGCGGGTTGAATCCACAGGTGATCAAAGATTTTCTCCCGGAGAATGCGGCCGTTGGCCACGCAATTAAGCGCCACCCCACCGGCCATGCAGAGATTTTTGTGGCCGGTGACGGCCCGCGCCTGGCGTGCCAGCCGCAGCATGATTTCTTCCGTGACCGCCTGGATCGACCGGGCCACATCCATATGCTGGCGCATGATCGGCTCGTCGGGTCCGCGCGGCGGCCCGCCAAGCAGCCGGTGAAACCGCTCGTTGGTCATGGTGGTGCCGCGCAAGAAATTGAAATAATCCAGGTTCAACCAGAAGGAGCCGTCGGCTTTCAGATCGAGCAGTTCTCTGAGGATCGACTCCGCGTATTTCGGCTCGCCGTACGGGGCCAAACCCATCAGCTTGTATTCGCCCGAGTTGATGCGAAAACCGCAGTAGTCGGTGAAGGCCGAGTACAACAAGCCCAGCGAATGGGGAAAGCGCAGCTCTTTCAGCAGCTTGATTTCATCCCCACGTCCGCTGCCAATGGTGGTGGTGGCCCACTCACCGACGCCATCGATGGTGAGGATGGCGGCCTCGGTGAACGGGGAGGGATAAAACGCACTGGCCGCGTGGGCTTGATGGTGCTCGGTAAAAAGAATTTTGCAATCCGCCCTCAGCCCGGGCATGGCTTCGCGGATGGCTTTGCGCAAGTCGAGCTTTTCACCCAGCCAGTTTGAAAGCACCGCGGGGAAGGTCCGCCACCCACCAGGGGCAACCGCGAGGTACGTTTCGAGCAGGCGCGCAAACTTCAATACCGGCTTGTCGTAAAACACCACCACGTCAAGCTCAGCGACGGTCAATCGCGCGTGAGCAAGACAGAACGCAATCGCCTGGCTTGGGAAATCCGGATCGTTCTTCCGTCGGGTAAACCGCTCCTCCTGCGCCGCCGCGACAATCTCCCCATCGCGCAGCAGCGCGGCGGCGGCATCGTGATAATAAGCGGAGATGCCGAGGACATGACGCGGCGCGGACATGGACTCACATGAACGGATAAAGCGCCCACGCAATCCCCGAGTTGGCGGCGAAAATCAGAATCCCACCCACCAGCAGCAGCACGACTACCAGAGGGATGAGCCACCACTTCTTCTCCTGCCGGGAGAACTGTAGAAATTCTTTAAGCAAGGTCCACATGGATGTTTAAAGTTTAGTTGTCCCGGCGTTGACTGGCAAGGACGAAGCCGGTGCTGACCAGTGCGAGAATCACGGCTTGTGCTGTTTCAGCGCGCGGACTTGGCCGAGGTAATCGAGCGCGATTTTGTTCTCCGGTTGCAGGCGCAACGTTTCCTCAAACTGCCGTTGTGCCTCCTCCAACTCGCCTTGCTTCATCTGCGCCACGCCGAGATTAAGGTGCGCCATGGCATGATCCGGCTTCAGCCGGATGACTTCCTGAAAGTCCCGCTTCGCCTCAGGCACGTTGTCGTGCAAGCCGGATTCGCCGCCCAGGGCGAAATGCGCTTCCCAGTAATCCGGCCGGAGACGGATCGCCTCGCGAAAACTTTCGATCGCTTCCGGGCTGCGTTTCAGTTGGGACAACGCCTTCCCCATAAAATAGGGAACACTGGCGTCCCGCGGTCGCAGGCGTCGGGCGCGCTCGTAATCCTGCAACGCCGGCTCCAACTCGCCGCTGGCGGCGCGAACCTCGCCCAGTTCCAGCCAGGCATCGCTCAATCCGGGATGAATCGCCACCGCTTGCAACAACGACGCCCGCGCCTCGGACAGCTTGCCCTGGAGCGCCAGCAGCCCGCCCACCCGGAAATAAGCGAGGTAATCGTGCGGAATTAATTCATGCACCCGTTGCCACTCGGCCGTGGCCTGTTTCAAGTCGCCGGTGGCCACGAGAAATTCCGCGAAGTTTTCATGCAGGAAGTAATCATCCGGCGAAGCCTTCAACGCGTTCACGTAAACCTCGCGGGCTTGCGCCGCTGCCGGGGCATCCATCCGCTGGCGCAAGCCGTTGGCCTGGTTCCGCAACGTTTCCAACCGCATTCCATTGTTGGATTGGTCGCTGAGCGGGGCCTCATGCATCCGCCGCATGACACTCTCCAGCACGTTCCGCCGGTTCCAATCGGTCAACCCCAGGCGGCGTTCGCACACCTCCTGCCCCGCCCATTCCGCACCCGCGCGGTTGGTGATCGTTGCCGGCAGCAGCGCTTCCACCTGCCCCGCCCACGCGCGGGCCAGCCGGTAATTGCCGTCGAAGTTGAAATGCACATGCTCGTAAAAGGATTCTACGCCGGTGATGCCGGTCGGGTTGTTGGTTTCAAGGGCGCTCACGGCATCGAACCAAACCACCCCGCGATTCCCGGGTTGGCGGGCAGCTTGCGTAATCAAGTCATTGATTCGTGAATCGGCGCGAAACGGCAAGGCATCCAGATCGCAGGCCCTTTGAAAATGCGCGCGCGCCGCCGAGGCCTGCCCCAACCGCAACACGCTCTCACCCCAGCGAAACTCCAGTTCCGCGGGCTGCGCATCCAGCCTGGATGCTTGCTCAAACTCGCGCGCCGCCGTGGTAAAATCGCCTTGCGCCTCCGCCCGACAACCCTCGGTGTAGTGCCGTTCATAGGCCGGCCGGTCCGCGGCGGGAAGATCGGTGCCCGCGAGGGAAGCAAACGGCGGGGAGTCCTTGAGATTCACACCCACGGTGCTGAGGATGACCTTCGCCCCCGAGTCCACGCCGGCCTTCAAGATATCCTGCAAGTTCTGCTGAAAATTCCGATAGACCGCCTCCTTGCGGGGATCCCCCGGCTTGACTTGGTTTTGGACGAACATCTGCATGCCACCCCACGACGAAGCCTTCGACGATTTCCCTTTGAGTTTGCGACCCATCGCCGCCATCAACTGGCCAAGGCGGGTTTGCTGGAGCGCGAGGCTGAACCGCACAAACCCCACCGGCGGCGCCTGCGGCCCGAAAGTAGTCGCGGCCCCAAAGGGTCCCACCATTTCGTTGTTGCCCATGTAAATGATCCACAAATCCCCGTCGTACCGGGCGCACTCGCGGGCGATCGGGAGAATGACATGCGAGTTGATGGCCGTGACCCCCACGTTCACGACCTCGAACTTTTTCGTGGGAAATTTTTCCTGCAGCAACGTCTGCAGATAACGGCCCGCCCCGAAGGCTGGCTCCGGATCCCCCATCGCCGCCGATTCGCCGAGGATGAAGATGCGGTAAGTGTCGGCCGGTTTGCCGGCTGGGATGTTCAACGGGGACGGAAAACGGGTGAGTTCAGGCGGAAAAAAACTTAAACCAAACTGGTCATTGTTGATATACCGCTCCTCATCCCCGATGCGAAGCTTCTGAAAAAAGTGGGGGGAATAACCGTAACCGGCCAACCGCAACGCGAGTTCGGTCCCGCCCAATAACATCGCCGGCACAATGACCAGTGCGATCACGCGGAAAAGCCACTTGCGCCCGGAGGTGATAGACAGCGGGGCAGTAAGCGAGGCGGATGAAGTTTCTGCTGAATTTCGCCGGGACTGGCGTTTCGACCTCGGATTGAATGGAGGGCGTTTCAAGGCCTGGAGTCTAAATCACCATCCACTCATTTTACCAGACGAATACCCGGGTTGATCCGGCTGAAATGGATTCTGATGGCTCGCTGACCATGCACATCGGGTGAAGCGCATCCACCGTCAGTTGGCGCGTGGAGTGTGTTGCGCAAGCCAGGCGAGGTCCACATTCCTGACCACATTCACCTGGTTCACGGTGATGTACTTAACGGGATGCAGGGTCGTTGCGTCCCGCCACTTATGGATCTCAGAATGGCCGTCGGTGAACCCCAAGCCGCACGCCCCATTATGATCGCTGGCCGGTAATTCCGTGAACAATCCGGTCCCGTCGGTGAAGTATGGGTTGCTGTATAAAAGCGCATCGTCGATGCTATCCGGATGCTCATCCGTGAACAGCCAGCTCTGGCTGGGGCCCGGGTTGGTCAGGTCACTCATTTTCTTGGCCCAAAAAAAGGGCGGGCTCGCGCTCCATGAAAAACCGGTGTACTTCTTGCCGTCCCCGACCGCCGCATCCATCGCCACACTCCGCACCCGGTTGAGCCAACCCTGCGCTTTTTGGGCCGGTGCCAGATAGGTGTCGGTTGGGCACCAATAGATCTTGGCCGAGCGCGCGGAATAAGGCGCCAGCAGCGAGGCCTTGTCATCGGTCAGGTACAAAGTGTTGGTGTTCTGGGCGTCGGTGGACCAACTCATGATGCCGCCCACCCACGAAATCGCGTTGGTGCTGAACGCGTCTTCATTCCGCAGCAACACGTCATTGTTATCGTTGGCATACATGACCCACGCCAGACTGAGTTGCTTGTTGTTATTCATGCACTGAACCGCCAGGGCTTTTTGCTTGGCCTTGGCCAGCGCCGGCAGCAACAGGCCAGCCAAAATGGCAATGATGGCAATCACCACCAACAACTCAATCAGGGTGAACCCGGCTCTGCGAGACTCCAACTCGGGCCTGCTTGGGGACATTTGTAAAAACATATCCTGAACTTTCTTCCACGGCCGGAACCGGTGTCCGGCCAGGGCGGAATTATTCGCACATCGCTCAGCTCATCTTACGGTTTCACCAAACGGAAGAACACGTTGCCGGCCCCGACGGGATAATTCGTCGAGTTCAAGCCATCCGTGCTGGCCAAATCCTGCCAGACATGACCGGCGCCCAAGCTGGTGGTGGTCTGCAAATGCACTCCCGCGCGGCCAAGCCACGTGATCGGCACATGACCCGCCGTTTTGGCACCGATCGCCAGGTTGCCAAAGGCCGGCTCCGCATACTGCGTGCCGAACGTGTCCAATGGCATGCTGTAAGTGCCGGTGGCGCGAATGTAACGCAGATGGTTTTGCGCGAAACCAGCTTCGTTATCGGCCCCGTTGATGCCGTATTTATAACTTACGGATAATGGACTTCCGGCGGGAACTAACACTTCCGTCGAGTAAATCGAACTCCCGGGAGGGTTGTTCGTCATTGCCGGCACCGGCGGGAAAAGGCCCCAGCCCCAGAACGAACCTGGCACACCATTGTTGACTCCATTCAGGTAAACGCTGTCCACATTCGTATCAAAAGCATGGGCATCTGTTCCCACGGCATTGGCCATGTTAACGCTGAAAGTCACCACTGTGTCCGCGGTCAGAATGTCATTCAATGCGGTGTCATTGAAATAAACCGCAGGCAATGTCTGGTGATTCGTGTTGGCCAAGGTGAAGGTCCGGTTGTTGCCCCCGGTGCTGGCGGGGCTTTCCCAGCCCAACGGTCCATTGCCGCCATCCACCACAAATTTATACTGTTCCACCGTTCCTGCGCCGTCCGTCACCGCGTAAACGCCGGTGAACAGATTTGTGTTGCCGGCGCTCGGATCATTGGTCAGCACGAACCCGCTATTCCATAATTGGAATGAACCTCTGACCTCAAGAATGTCGGTGCCGACTACAAACTTCCCTTGGAGCACGCCCACCGTCATATCCACCTGGAACGTCACCATGTTGGTGAAACTGGGGATCGGCTGGTCATTGAAAAGGACCAGAGGCAAAGTTTGGGCATTGGTATTCAACAGAGTGAACGTTCGGTTATTCCCACCGGTGCTGGCCGGGTTTTCCCAACCCAACGGCCCGTTTCCGCCATCCACAACAAATTTATAATTCTCGATGCTCCCGGCGGCATCGGTGATCGGGTAAACCCCTTTGTAAATGTTGGTGGCGGTGGGACTGTTGGTCAAAGGAAATCCCGCGCTCCAATTTTGGAACGAACCCCGGGCCTCAATCGTATCCACCGCCGTGTCGAACTTCCCCAAGAAAATCTGGGCCGCCATATCGACCTGGAACGTCACCATATTCGTAGTGGGCACGGGCGGCGGGGGAAGTTGGTCATTAAAATAAACGGCTGGCAAAGTCTGGTTCGTGTTGGCCAGGGTAAACGCCCGGTCGGCGCCGCCGGTGCTGGCGGGGCTTTCCCAGCCCAGCGGTCCGTTGCCACCATCGACGATGAACTTGTAATGCTCCGAGGTTCCCTCAGCGTCGGTAACAGCATACACACCTGTGTAGAGGTTGGTGTTGCCGGGACTGTTGGTCAGCGGGAATCCTGCGCTCCAATTTTGAAATGAACCCCGGGCTTCCACCGTATCGGTTCCCGGGACAAAGGTTCCGAGGGTGATTTGGTAGCCCATGTCCACCTGGAAGGTGACGTTCACCTGTGCGTTTGCCGCCAGAGCTGTGCAACACAAAAGCACCGCCCAGAATCCATATCGTCCGGCTTTGGTCATCATATCATTCAAGATTGGTTGAGTTCATTTCTGCCAATATTGTTGGGGTCATTGTGGGAAATCATATCAGCCTTGCAGCCGGCATTCTACCGCATGTTTGTGCGGTAAGGTTTCCGGAGGCTCAACCGCGCAGGTATTTTACGACCGCTTCCGTCCGGGAATGGACGTGCAGTTTTTCATAAACCGTCCGCACGTAGCTGCGCACGGTATCGATGCTGATCTCCATGCGGCCGGCGATTTCCTTGTAGGCGTAACCGTTGGCGAGTTGGTCAAGGAACTCCCGCTCCCCCGCCGTGAGGCGCGAAACCGGGGAGTTGTCTTCCGTCGGCTTGGAAAAATGTTGGACGACACGCCGGGCCAGTTGCGGCGTCATCGGGGCGCCGCCGGCATGCACGTCCCGGATGCCTTCAAGCAACCGGGCGGAAGCCGTGCGCTTGAGCAGATAGCCGCTCGCCCCCGCCTTGAGGGAGTTGAACAGCGAGTCGCTGTCCTCGTAAACCGTCAACATCAGAAATTGCACGGTCGGCAGGCTGCCCTTCAACTGGCGAACGCATTCGACGCCGTTCATGCCTGGCAGGTTGATGTCCATGAGCACCACGTGGGGCGGGTGGCGGGGAATTTCCTTCAACGCCGTCTCCGCGTCCGGATAGTCGCCGACAAATTTCAGCGCGGAAGCGCGCCGGATCAACGCCGCGAGGCTCGACCGGATGCCTTCATCATCGTCCACGATGGCCACTTTAATCTGCATGACATCGACGAGACCCGCACTCATGCACTACTAATTGCCAGAGTGCGAGGCCATTTTGCAACCGCATGAATATGCGGCAATGTTGGATCATTCTCAACCCTGTCCTGCGCCGGTACCGCCGGGGAATCCCACGGTCAGCCTCACGGTCGTCCCTTTTCCCGGCACACTCTCCACCGCCAGTGTCCCGTTGATCGATTCGGCGCGATGGCGCATGTTGCCCAGTCCTTGCCGTTTTCCACGCAGGGGCGGGGCTGGCGCGTCGAAACCTTTGCCATCGTCCTGAACCATGATCTCGAGTGAATGCACGGACGCCTTCGCCTGCACCCGAACTTCGCTGGTCGAGGCATGGCGAAGCACATTCGTGAGCGCTTCCTTGACGATGAGAAAAATATTGTGCCGCACCTCCGGCGGCAAGGGACGTGCCGGCAAATCGTGCGGCAGATCGAGCCGGCAACGGGTGCTGGCATCTGCAAACAATTCGTTCGCGAAATGGGCGATGTATTCCACCAAACTCTGCAACGAGTCGCTGCCCGGCCGCACCGCCCAGACGATCTCCTCCAACGCCCGGACCGTTTCATTGGCCGATTGGGAGATTTTGTTCACGTGGATTTCGAGCTGATCCGGGTTGTCCTTGTCAGCCTTGGCCAAGCCGCTCAACAGTGAGATGCGCGCCAGCGACGACCCCAGGTCGTCGTGCAAATCCTGCGCGATGCGTGCCCGCTCTCGTTGCAGCGCGCGCTCCTGCTCCAGATGGTTCAACCGACGTTGGGCCTTTCCTTTTTCGACGACGCGGACGGTGCCGGCGACCAGAGACATCAGTCCCAAGCCGGCCAACCCGAGAAACCACCAGGCCTGCCAAAAATGCGGCAACACCGTCATGGCGAGGCTCGCGCCAGCGTCGTTCCAGATGCCATCGCTGTTGCAGGCAGCCACCCTAAAGCGGTAGTTGCCGGGCGGCACGTAACTGTAAAAAGCCGTGCGTTGCGCCCCCGCCTCCACCCAGTCAGGGTCCAGCCCTTCGAGCCAATAACGAAAACGCACCCGCTCAGGCGCGTTGAAACTCAGGCCCGTGTAGTGAAACTCGAAACGCCGTTTGCCGGGAGCGATGGTTAATGATTCCGTGGCATTTGGATTTTGCACGGTCGTCGAAGGATTGCGTGAAGCGGAAGGCGCGCCCGCGGGATTTGCCGGACCAGGTTCAACCACACCCGAGGGCTGGCCGGCGTTCTCGCCCACCTCAATGAAACCCACGAGCTTCTGTTTGTCGATGGCGACGCCGTCCACCAGCATTTCTTCAATTGCGATCAAGGGTATGGGCGTAGCGCCGGTCTTGGGACGCGGGTCCACCACCACGACGCCCTTCAGCGTTGAGAACCACAGGAGACCTGATTTAGCCTTCAGGCCTGCCGGACAAAACCCGCCGGTGCATTCCTCCGACAACATTCCCTCCGCCCGGCCGTAGACCTGCGGATAAACCGCCGGAATTCTTTTGGCAGCCAACTCCTCCAGGTCGCGCTTGCTCACACAAGCGATGCCCCGATTGCTTCCCAGCCAAAGCCGGCCGGTATCGTCTTCGAGGATTTGTGAAATGGTATCGTCCAGCAATCCTTCGCGCGTGGTAAATGTCGTGATGTGCCCGTTATGCCAACGGCCCAACCCGCCGCCCGCCGTCCCGATCCAAAGCGTGCCTTGCGCATCCAGATAAAGCGTGCGGATCAAATCGGTCAACAGCCCGTCGTTCTTGTCAAAGTGCGCCCGCACCCCGTCTTTGTAACGATACAAACCGCCCCCTTCGGTGCCGACCCACGTCGAGCCATCCGGGGTCGGGGCCAGGGCGGTGATCGCATGGGATTGCCAACGATTGGTCTCCGCCACGCGGCTTCCATTCCGCAACCGCCAGAGTTCCCCTTCCCGCGTGCCCGCCCATATGCCGCCTTGCCGATCTTCCCCCAATGAAATGACATTGAATCCCGTCAGCACCGGCAGCTCGGCATCCTCCACCGCCGCTTTCGGATCTTTAAAATGCAATAGTCCGTGCGCGCCCGCCACCCAGCAACTGCCATCGCGGGCCACGAGCAAGGCATTGATCTGAGCATTCAGTTGCGACAAACCCACGGAGGTCAGCGGGCTGACGTTGCGGCCCGCCCAGCGATACAGCCCATCACTCGGCTTTCCCGCCCAGATAATTCCGGGCGCG
>JAQGOT010000360.1 GCA_028293465.1 Pedosphaera sp.
CGTTGGTTGGCAAAATATCATTGGCATTAACCACGGCCAATGAATTCGGAGCGAGCAAACGGCCCAGGTGTTCGCGGTTGCCAATGAAGAGTTGAGGATCAATCGGTTCGTGATGCATAAAAGGTTCGCCTTCCTGTGGTCAATTCAATTGAAGCGGTCGGGGTTTAACAATCCGAGGTTGAGGGATGGCTTGTCCGCGGAAAGAATCTCCGCGACTAATCGGCCCGTGATGGGGCCCAAGCTCACACCCATCATGGCATGTCCGGTGGCAGGCAAGGCCATAAATTCGCTGAACCCTCGCCGATGCAAATCCGTGTGATCGGGCGAAAGCCGGCATTGTTTGTTCTGGTCGTTGGCGACCCGCTCGCAGAGCCGGGCGGCATCCCAATAAATTTCAAACGCCGTCGTCAACCTGAGGCGGCGGGCATCCATCGGCAGCCTGTTTGCCAGGTCCACCATGATGACCTAAGCAACGATGACGGCGAGCTGTGGTTTGCTTTTCGTGCTTATGGTGATTTTAAAATACGACTGCTTGCGCAGCTTACTTCACACGCCACTCCAGGATGCCGCCGGAAACATTCGGTTGAAGCTGGACTTCAAGCCTCAATGAGGTGGCGTTCACCGGCGTGATCTGCACACGATTCCAGTCGTCGAGCTTGGTTCCAAAATCGGCGTTGGCGATGACGGGTTTCCACTCCCCGCCTTCCTGGTAGAGCAACCGCCACGATTGCGGCACGCGGCATTGGCCGGCACCGGTGTCGTCAAACCAATAGACCGAAACCTCGGAAACGCGTTTCGGTTTTTCAAAATCATACTGAAACCATTCGGCGGTGCCGCGATGATTCCACCAGGTGAAACGCGAAATGGATTGATCGTTCGAACTTGCTGGCACGACTTCATCACACGGGGCTGAGAGATCGTCGAACACATGCGATGCGCTGGTTTTGTACAACGGTTGCTTGGGTGCTTCGGGAGCAACCCAACGATGCGCGGTCGGACCGGTGCCAACGACCGGAAACGCGGAGATACGCAAGCGCGCGCTGCCCATGGGAATCAGCGAGACCGTCTCGATGGGGCCATCGGCGATCACCGGACTGGCCTGCAAATTGGCGCAAAGCTCATGGCGGTCGAGCGTCCATTCTGGAATCCGCTTGGCCTTCGCCTCAAGCCAGATCGGGGCGCTTTGGGGCGTGAACGGGAAGTCGTCCTTGGGCCACTCGCCTCTCGCTATCTTGAAAGCTTTTGCGGGCGGCTCATCCAGAATCAGTCCGTAGTTCCAAGGGGTGGTGGGATGAATCTCGAACGAGGGCCACTTGGACGGATCAGCTCCCTTTTGCCAGCTCGAATCGCCGATGGCTGTTTTGGTGCTGTCAAAACGGTCGTAGCGTTCACCGATTTTCAGCGAGAAGGTCAACGGACCGTAATCCACACTCACGCTGTCGTGGTTACGGGTCCAGTGCCGGAGAGAAATTTCCATGGGCAGATCCAACTTGATCACATCCCGGTTCTTCCATTCACGCTCAACCCGCACATATCCTCCGGGAGTGGCGACCACCTTCACCGCTTTTTCATTGATCATCACCCGGGCGGCTTTGCACCAAGCCGGGATGCGCAGGTAGAGCGGAAAACTCACCGGCTTGTCTGCAGCCAGGGTAAACTGAATCCTTTCCTCGAATGGATAATGGGTCTCCTCCGTGATGCGGACCTGGGTCCCGTCGCCCACCCGCACTTGAACCTCCGAGGCACTGTAAATTGCGGCGCAAACTCCGTTGTCGGGCGTGGCCATCCACAGGTTCTTGTTGAAATACGGCCACCCGTGAGAATGATTATGCTGACAGCAACGGGAACTGAATGGGTTCATCATCAGGAACGGGCCGCCATTCTCAAGACCCGGGGAATGGTTTCTGCCGTCGCTCAGGACCATGTTGGGGGCCGTCAGATAACGGAGCGCCTTGAAATCCGGCATGACCGCCGCAGGATAGGTGTTGAAGGCCACGTCCTCGCATTGATCTCCCCAAAAAGCATCACCGCTGATTCGCATCAGCATTTCGTCGGAGAGCATCTGCTCGACCATGCCGCAGGTCTCCACCGCCTGATGTGGATCGGCAAAACCCGGCCGGCAGTTTTCGTCCCCGCCAAACATGCCGCCAGGGACCTGGCCGTATCGCTTCCGAACCTCGCGGAAGTTCGCGTACGCCGCCTGTAGGTCGGTGTCGTCATGGGTCTGGAGGAAATATTCGGCGGGCTCGCGAAAGCATTGGGCGATGTTCACGTTGTGCCAGTTCGGCAGATCATTTTCCAGCTTCCAGTTGGCCGTGCAGCGGTGAATCTTCCGGGCGAGTTCGAGCAGCCGCGGATCGCCCGTGAGATTATAAAGCCAGTAAACGCTGTAGAGGTTGTCGCCTCCGCGCATCTTTTGCCAATAGCCCGTGAGCATCTGATTGTCAGGGACGCTGAGTTGGTGTTCGAAGTACCTGGTCATCCAGGCCAACACGCGAGGGTCCTGCGAATGTTCGTAATAGGACTGGAGACAGAAGAGCATGAGCATGTTCGCCCAGTAATCCCGCGTGCCATCCCCAAGCCGTTGATCCGGGCCGAAATCTCCGTTCGGTCGCTGGCTGGCCAAAGCGCCTTCGATCCAGATGTTGCACTCCTTGATCATCTTCGGATCGTTGAAGATGTAGGCAAGCTCAATGTAGCCTTTGAGCCAATAAGGCAACTCCTCCCAGCCGTACTTTCCCTTGCCGTCCTTGCTCAACCAGGCGTTGTCATCCTTCTGGAGCCAGGCGCTGATCTCACCCAAATGTCCGGTCAAACCTTCCCGCTGGCGTTCCAGAACCGCCTTGAGCCAGCCCCTAGGCTCGATGGAACCCGCCGGCAACTGAATGAATTGGCTCGGTGCCAACGGTTGGCGGTTGCCCGCGTAGAAACGGTTTGTCCCGGTCAGGGTTGGCCGGTCAACCACGCTGACATCAGCGAACGAAACATTCAGCGTGCAAAGACACACGGTGGCAACAGCCAGTCGGGTAAGTGGAATCATGGGGTGCTTTTGTATGGGGTTGGTTTTGCCAATTTGGGTCACCGTTTGGCCTCGGCTTGATTCCGGACGGCAGGGGAATCGACAAGCAACGCCAGATCAATGAACTGGCCCCCGGCCGTCTGATGCGTATGGACCGCTATGGTGTTGACACCTGGCCGCAGGGCCTCCTTGAGGGTATCCGACACCGGAAACATTTCATAGGCCGAGGCGAATCCTTCGTGGCTCCACACCTTTCTGCCGTTTACATAAACCTCGGTGTCTTCATCATGGAAAATCACGAGCGCCGCAGCTTTAAAATCCTTGGTCCGCCAATCAAATGTTTGGCGCAGCCAAATATCGCCGGTGTTCCAACGCGTGTGCACACCGGGCAAACCCGCCCCAAAAGGGGCCATTGCTGTTTGCCAGCCCTGATCATCGGAGCGCTCCCCTTTCCAGTCGCCGGCCGGACTGACCGTGGTGTAGCGCCAGGGCTTGCTGAGTTGTCCGTCGGCCGCCGCTCCGACCAGCACCTGCCAATTCGACCCCGGGCGGGCGGCGGGAGCAGGTGCCGTGGGACCGGTTTTCTCGTAAGCCGCCGCGCGCGCCGTGATGTCGTGCAAACGCTTCACATCGAATTTGGGTTTGCGGTCGTAATAATAAAGGCCGTTTCGTTCCTGTTCCACGTCGGTCAACTGGGTGTAGCAGAACCCGAACAGGTTCGGATTGTCAAGTTGGGCATCCACGAGTCCCTGGTAACGGCTGTAGAATTCGTCGAGACTTTTCGGCCCGTTGCCATAACCCCAACCGCCTTCCGTACCCCAACCAATGCCACCGAATTCACTAATCATGAACGGCACACCCAGATCCTCCCGCCTGGTGTTGCTCGCCCCGTAACGACCGGGCATCGTCTGGCTGCCTCCGCCGGTGAACAGGTCGTGCCACCGCTGTCTGAAAGTAACGGGGTTCTGGTCATAATCATGGTCGTCCCGCACCTCGGGATTGCGAACCGTGTGCGACCAACCGCTGGTTTCGATCACCGGTCGGGTCGGATCGATGGCTTTGGTTTCGCGCCAGATGATCCGCTGAAGTTCGCCGGCGGTCTGGGGACTTTCATTAAACGGACACCAGCCGATGATGGCCGGATGGTTGCGGTCTCGCAGCAGCACCTCCGTCCATTCGTTGATATAATTGCCGTAATCAGCCGGTTTGTAGTCAAATCCCCAATTGGGAAACTCGCCCCACACGAGATAGCCCAACTTGTCCGCCCAATATAAAAAACGCGGTTCAAAAACTTTCTGATGTAGCCGCGCGCCGTTATAACCGGCCGCCATGCTCATCTCAATGTCATGCTTGAGCGCTTCGTCGGATGGCGCGGTCCAGATGCCGTCAGGATAAAACCCCTGATCCAGAATCAGCCGCTGGAACACCGACTTGTCATTGATCAGAATTGCTCGGCCATCGATCGAAACCTTGCGTAGGCCGAAATAGCTGGCCACCGCGTCCACCG
>JAQGOT010000412.1 GCA_028293465.1 Pedosphaera sp.
GGATACGGCACATGCGCATAGCCGTTGGCATCCGTGCTCACTGGCTTGTTCGGCACGCCATTCTTGCCCGTCATCCAACCATACCAACCGGAGACATACGGCCCCGGCTTGGTGCGCAACCCTTCCGGCCGGATCACCGCGCCCGCCACCGGCTTTCCCGCCACATCCACCACCCGGATCAAAGCCACCGGATGCCGCGGCGACGACCACACCAGCCAGCCGAGCAAAAGTAGGAAGCCAAATGCTGCCGACATCAGCGCCCAGAGCCATCCGCGGGATTTCCTCATGTTTCGGCAAAGATGCAGTGAGCAGCGCTCACTTTCAAGTTTTCAGTTCCGCCGGCGGGCGATGCACCGCCGCATAAACACTTGGCTGGCAGTGGCAAGTTTTACTATCCTGAAACCCATGAATACC
Source organism: Pedosphaera sp. (assembly GCA_028293465.1). Taxonomy (GTDB): domain Bacteria; phylum Verrucomicrobiota; class Verrucomicrobiia; order Limisphaerales; family Pedosphaeraceae; genus JAQGOT01. Next base: position 415 of record JAQGOT010000412.1, read on the forward strand.
TTGGCTGCCCGGAAAAACATTGCCGCCTGCCTGTTACTGCTGCTCGCTCTGGCCCTCACCACGCCCGGTTGCAAAACCTCGCCCCCAAATTCGGTCGCCACGCAAGACGTCAGGAAATGGGAGCGCGACATCGCGGCCTTCGAATCATCGGACCGCACCAACACGCCGCCCAAGAACCCCATCGTGTTCGTCGGCAGTTCCAGCATCGTGAAATGGAAAACGCTCGCGGAGGATTTTCCCGGTCTGCCGGTCATCAACCGCGGCTTCGGCGGCTCGGAACTCGCCGACTCCGTCAAGCTGGCCGATCGCATCGTCATCCCTTACGCCCCGCGCCAGGTAGTCGTCTATGCCGGGGGCAACGACCTCAATGCGCATAAGCCCGCTGAGATCGTGTATGGTGATTTCGTCGCCCTCATGCAGGAACTTCACGCCGCCTTGCCGCACGCCCGCCTGGCCTACATCGCCAGCGCGCCAAATCATGCACGCTGGAAACGGGTCGAGCAGGTCAAGCGCCTCAACTTCCTCGCGGAAAAATACTGCCGCCGCCACGGCATTGATTTCATCAACGTCTTCCCCCTCATGCTCGGCCCCGACGGCCAACCCAAACCGGATATCTACGTCGCCGACGGACTCCACATGAACGCCAAGGGCTACGCCATCTGGAAGCAAGCCGTCGCCCCCTATTTGAAAAAGGACTGAGCCAAAGCGCGTTGGTCTATTCACGCCTGGCACCCGCGATTTCTCCCACTCCTCCGCATGGCTGCGGAACGCTGCCCCACAATCGTTGGAGACGTAAAGAGAGTGCGAAAGCACCAGGCCTTTTCCCCACCATCCGTACCATGCCAAATCCAAACGGTTTGTTCTCGCAGTGCTTGTCATGACTGTTTCAGCCGGTGACGCAGAATGTTCGGCAACCCGTCACCACCAATGGACGCATGCGGTGAATGGCAGTTTAATCACCGCATGATATGCGTCGAATAGCCTTGTCACGGCGGCGTACAGCGACTATAATCCCCTTAATTGGTGCGGAGATTACATGTATATTCATCAGCGCAAAGAATGGCCGAATTTCCATTGGGATCAGGCAAAGCTGGCTGATCGGCTGGCCGAGGTGCGTCACCAGCAAGGCCGCTTGCTGGGGCGTATGGAAGCGCTGGGTTTTGGCTTGCGCGAGGAAGCAACGCTGCAAACGTTGACACAGGAGGTCGTCAAAACCAGCGAGATTGAGGGCCAAACGCTGGGTACGCAACAGGTCCGATCTTCCCTCGCCAGACGGCTGGGCATCGATATCGGCGCTGCGCCGCCGATGGATCGCAATGTGGAAGGCATGGTCGAGATCATGCTGGATGCCACACGCAATTATGACGCGCCGCTGACGGAGGAGCGATTATTCGGCTGGCAGGCGGCGCTATTCCCAACCGGCAGGAGCGGCATGCGGAGCCTCACGGTTGGCGGCTGGCGCACGGAAGCAAGCGATCCGATGCAGGTCGTGTCGGGACCCTATGGGCGCGAAAAAGTGCATTATGAAGCGCCCGCTCATGACCGGCTGAAGAACGAAATGGCCCGCTTTATCAAGTGGCTTAATGCCCCCCCGGAAACCGACCTGGTCATTAAATCTGCGCTGGCGCATTTTTGGTTCGTCACCATTCACCCCTTCGATGACGGCAACGGACGGATAGCCCGTGCGATTGCGGACCTGATGCTGGCTCAATCCGAGCAGAGTTCGCAACGCTTTTACAGCATGTCCGCGCAAATTCAGCGCGAGCGGCATGAATATTACAACGTGCTGGAAAGCTGCCAGAAAGGGACACTCGACATTACGCCCTGGCTCGCGTGGTTTCTGAACTGCTTGAAACACGCCATTGCCGCGTCGGAAGAAACGCTGGGCGTCGTGCTGATCAAAGCGCGCTTCTGGGAAGCACATGCAGGTGAGTCGTTCAACGATCGTCAGCGGACGCTCCTCAACCGCCTGCTCGATGGATTCACGGGAAAACTCACGTCTTCCAAATGGGCGAAGCTCGCGAAGTGTTCGCAGGATACCGCGCTGAGGGATATCAGCGATCTGCTGAACCGCCAGGTTCTGGCCAAGGATGAGGCCGGCGGCCGCAGCACGAGTTATCAACTGCGCCTGCGGTGATGAACGAGGGAAGTTCTTGTTTCATGGCGAGTCTGGGATCAGGAGCGGAGTCCGGATTGTGGCTGGCGCCTGCGAAATAAACGGTTCATGACCGGCGAGAGACGAACGAGCAGGTTCGCCGAAAGCCCGAGGCGGTTGCGGCTTCGCAGTGACGCGCCATGCACCTTCAGTTGCTCCACCACTTTCGTGCGACCGAACACGGAGGCGAACATGATCGGGGTCATCCCACCGCCATTGTCAGCATCGATGTCCGCTCCGTGTTCCAGCAGCAGCGCGACCATGTCCTCATAACCCTTGAAAGCCACCCCGCCGAGCGGCGTCTGGCCCCGGTCATTGCGGCGATCCACGTCCGCGCCATGCTTCAGGAGCATGCGCGCCGAGTCGAAGTGTCCGTGGTAAGTGGCCAACAACAACATCGAATTCCCCTTCGCGTCGGACAAATTGGCGGGCAGTCCGGCGTCCAGCATCGCGGCGAGCGGCGCTGTTTCCCCGGTGCGCGCATGATCAAGCGCCAGACTCTGGAGCTCGGCGTAACGCTTCTCTTCGGTTTCCGTGACGACGGTTTTCATGGTGGGTCGGCCAGTCCGCGGAAGGCCGCGGACTGGCGCTGGTCTTGGGGGTTAAACCCCGGCCGCTGTGTTCTTCACTCCAAGCGCCCTCGCCACGCCGGCGGCGTAGGCCGGGTCGGCCTTGTGGAAATGCACCAGTTGGCGCTGCACGATCTCCTTGTGCACACCGGACATCGCCGCGGCGACGTTGCCGAACAACTTCTGCTGTTGCTCCGGCGTCATCAGGCGGAACAAATCGCCCGGCTGCGTGTAATCGTCATTGCCGTCCCGATGGTTATAACGGTCGGCGTCGCCCGAAATCTTCAGCGGCGGCTCGGCGAACCGTTTGTCCTGGACCGGCCCGCCGAAACTGTTCGGCTCGTAATAGGCGTCCGTGCCCTTCGGCGCATCCATCCGCATCGGCCCGTCGACATTATAATTACGCACCGCCGTTTTCGGGCGGTTGACCGGCAGCATTTCGTAATGCGTGCCCACCCGGTAACGGTGCGCGTCGGCGTAGGCGAAGATCCGCGCCTGCAACATTTTGTCCGGCGAAAAACCGATGCCTGGCACGATGTTCGACGGGCTGAAGGAGGATTGCTCCACCTCGGCAAAATAATTCTCCGGGTTGCGGTTGAGTTCCAGCACGCCCACATCAATCAGCGGGTAATCCTTGTGCGACCACACCTTCGTGAGATCGAACGGATTCCAACGGTAGGTCGCCGCCTCGGTCTCCGGCATGATCTGCACGCAAAAACGCCATTTCGGAAACTCCCCGCGTTCGATGGCTTCAAACAAATCACGCTGCGAACTCTCGCGGTCGGTGGCCACAATCTTCTCCGCCTCCTGGTTCGTCAGGCATTGGATCCCCTGCATCGTCTTGAAGTGGAACTTCACCCAGAACCGCTCGTTTTGCGCGTTTAGAAAGCTGTAGGTGTGGCTGCCAAAGCCGTGAATGTGGCGGAAGCCGCGCGGCAACCCGCGATCGGACATCAGGATGGTCACTTGGTGCAGGCTCTCCGGGCTGAGCGACCAGAAATCCCAGGCGGCGTTGTTGCTGCGCAGGTTGGTCTTCGGATGGCGCTTCTGGGTATGAATGAAATCCGGAAACTTGTAGGGATCACGCACGAAGAACACCGGCGTGTTGTTGCCCACCAAATCCCAGTTGCCTTCGTCGGTGTAAAACTTCAACGCAAACCCGCGCACATCCCGCTCGGCGTCCGCCGCGCCGCGCTCGCCCGCCACGGTGGAGAA
>JAQGOT010000439.1 GCA_028293465.1 Pedosphaera sp.
CCGCGGACGGTGCGGTTGCCCGAGGCATAGAGATTCGTGAACAACATCCCCTCCTCGGTGGCGAGGCGGTCCATTTCCGGCGTCAGCGTTTGCGGGCGGCCAAGGCACCCCCAAAATTCCGAGCCCAGACTTTCCTCCAACATGATCACAACATTATACTTTGGTTTGTCCAGGCCGCCCGCAATGCGGCGCTGAGTTGAATTTGTGGTGTCGATGAAGGTGGCGTTCGGCTCGGTCAGCAAACGGTGCGTCCGTTGGTAGGTTTCCGCCGCAGGCAGCGTTCGATAGAACGGTGCGTAATCGAGGTTCCGCGACCAGGCAGCCGTTACGAACGCGACGGTTCCGTTGTTCGCGAGCTCGTTGATGATTCGTTCGTTGCTGAACCGCGCCTCCCCCGGCCGCATGGTGAACCAAAGCGCCACGCAGAGCAGCACGGCCCCGGCGAAGCGTGACATCCGGGACGTGCCGGTGGTGGGGGTGTCCCACATCGAGCGGGTCAGCTTGTTCACCACCACGAGGAGACCCACGGCGAAAACGCCGCAGACCGAGACGATGATGGCCACCGGATACGAGTCCCAGATATTGCCGGCGACTTCCTGCGGATAAATCAGGTAATCCACGGCCACGGTGTTGAACCGCGACTTGAATTCCTCAAAGAAATAATACTCCGCGAAGATCAGAAAAACCTGGATGAACCAATAAAGAAAAAAACCGACCTTGAACAACAGGCGATGCCAACCGGCCCGGAACCATCGGTCGGGCACCACCGCCAGCCAGAAAATCAACGGGAGGCTCAAGGCCAGGGCGACGAATATGTCGAAGTGCAAGCCGATGGCGAACGCCTTCAACACATCCAGGCCGGCGGCCGGCGGCTGCGGTTTGAAGAGACAAAACAACACCACCCGCAGCACGGAGAAACAAAACAGGAGCGCGAGGAAATTGACCGCCGCCAAACCGAACCGGGATCTTCCCTGCGCCGACTTGGGTTTCACAAGCGAAACTTTTTCGGTAGCATTCAAGCGTAAATCCTCATTCGCTTTGCGCCGGATGACAACAAAAATCCACCACTGGGAGGAGGCGCTTTCCGTGGTCAAGAAAGCACGCTGCGCACCCACCCCATGCCCGAATCAATCAACTCCCACGAAAACAGTCCATCGAAACTTACGGAGCGGAAATGCGATAGAAGCGCTGGGGTTGGTTGTTGGTGCTGGTATCGATGAAGTCATACAGGCCGGGCTGTAACTCGGTTGCCGTCCCAACCTTAAGCCAATCGACGAGATTGGTCGCCGCCCAGACGGTGTAGGTCGCGTTTGAATCGCCGGAAAAACTCAGATCAAAGGATCCCGTACCACCCGGGTCTTGATGCCAAAGCTGGCTGGTGAATTGGGGTGCGGCGGGGAGGGCGATATTGACCGTGACTTGGGCGGCAGCGGAACTATAAACCGCATCGTCGCACATGAAACCGAAGGTCGTGTAGGGATTTCCCGTTTCCCCAGATGCCGACGCGAAGATAATTTTCCCGGCCGGATCGGTGACCAAGGAATTTGGCGCGCTAATGGACGGTCCGCGATTGCCGCCGGACCATTGGTAGAGCGTTCCCGCCGCCGGCGGTGACAGGATGTGAATGCTGAGTGGATTACCATCGGGATTGACGGTCGGAAGTGTGAGCGGAAGATCATGGTTCACGAAACCTGAGAACGTCGCATTGCCGGCCAGGGGTGGCTGGTTGCCGATGGCCACCCCGAAAGTAGTTCCGCCTGCGATGGCGGCGACGTTGGTCAGGCCGGCAGGCAAATTGGTTTGGCCTTGGGTGTTGTTACCCCACGCTGTCACCGTCCCATTGGTTGCCAAGGCGAGATTAAATAAGCTGCCGCTGGCAACCGCCGACACACCGGTCAGGTTCTTCGGCACATTCGCCTGGCCGCTGGCATTATTGCCCCAGGCGACAACGCTGCCGGCCGCACCGCCCACGCCGTAGGTGGTGGCGAGAATTTGATTGGCACTTAAGATTTCCGAGGCATTTAACGACCGGTTGTAGAGATCGATCTCGGCGATGTCGCCGTTGAAGAAAAGCGACGTGGCGGTCATCCCGCCGATGAGAAACGGGTAGTTGCCGCGCGCCGCAGTGCAGAGCGACGTTTGGGTCGCGACGATGGCGCCGTCCACGTAAAGGGTGATCGTCTCACCGGACCGGACATACATCGCAATGTGGGGATTGCCGTCAGTCACATTCCCGCCATAGAGGCTGAGATCAGAGCCGCAGCCACCGGTGCCGGCTCCCAACCCCGCTCCCAATTGCGCGCCGTTGATGCACAAGGCCCAATCGGCAACGACACCAGATTGCTCGCAGCCGAGCAAGCCGGTGTTTTGATAAAACAGGCTGGATTGGCTGCCCGACGTCAAGGTTTTGAACACAACCACGAGAGTAAAACTTCCAGCGGAGGAAATCGCGCTGTCCGCCGAGGCAACGGTCAGGTACTGACTGCTGGCGCTGGCGAAGCGGACTGTCTTGTGACCGTTTAGAACATTGGAGTACAATTTGGGACGCTTGCCGACGACGGACTGAGTCGCACTCTTGCCGCCGAGGGCGTCCGGCCAGGCGGCGATTGCCGAGCCATCAACGCCCGACAAGTTGTCTGCGCTCCAGCGGTTTACGGGAGCGCCGGCCATCCCGCTCATTCCGTACGTGGTGGCGAGCATCTGATCTGCGCTGGTGATCTCCAACGCGTTCAACGCGCGGTTGTAGAGCTGAACTTCGGCGATGTCCCCGGTGAAGAAAAAGGAGTTGGTGGTCATCGCTCCGATTTGAAAAGGATAATTGCCGCGCGCGGCCAGGCAGAGAGCCGTCTGCTCACCGACAATGACGCCATCCACATACAAACGCACGGTGTTGCCGGAGCGGACATACATGGCGATGTGAGGATTTCCGTCGGTCACGTTGCCGCCATAAAGGGTGATGTCCCCGTTGCAACCGGTGTTGCCCACACCCAGCCCCGCACTCAGCTGGCTGCCGTTGAGACCCAGAGCCCAGTCGGGAACGCCGTTCGGCTGCTCCGCGCCCAACAGACCGGTATTTAGAAAAAAGGAGCTCGAAACATTTCCCGGCGTGGAAGTCTTGAACGCCACCACCAGCGTGAAATTTGTGGCGCTCGAAATCGGGCTGTCAGCGGAGGACACGGTCAGAAATTGATTGTTCGCACCGGAGAAACGCACGGTCTTGTGGCCGTTGATGCCGTTGGAATAGAGCGCAGGCTGTTTGCTGGCGACCGGCTGCACGGCACTTTTTCCGGCGACTGAATCGAGCCAGTTGCTGATTGAAGAACCGTCACTGCCTGAAAGGGTGTCCGCAATCCAATCCCTCGCGGGGAACAGGTTGGCGGTTGGGCCGACGTCGGACTTCAGCACCAGGCTGTGATATTGGCCGGCGGCCACGGCCACCACGTGATTCAAGCCGGCTGGAACATTTGTCTGGCCCAAATTATTATATCCCCAAGCCGTCACAGTGCCATCGGCCTTGAGCGCCAGATTATGGCCAAATCCGGCGGCCACACTGACGATATTGGTCAGCCCGGCGGGAACGTTCGTCTGGCCATAGAGGTTATCTCCCCAGGCCGTCACGGTTTGGTCTGCTTTGAGCGCGAGGTTATGATTGGCGCCCGCCGAGATGGCGACGACGTTGTTCAAACCGGGCGGAACATTCGTCTGGCCGTAGGTATTGTCGCCCCAGGCGGCGACGGTGCCGTTGGCCAGCAGGGCGAGGCTATGTTGCATTCCGCCGGCGACAGCGATGACATTGCTCAATCCCGGCGGCACATTGGTTTGTCCGGAGTTATTTGATCCCCAAGCCACAACGGTGCCGTCGTTCCTCAGTCCCAGCCCGTGCGAGGCACCGCTGGCGATGGCCACCACATTTGACAAACCCGCCGGGACATTGGTTTCTCCGAGCGTTCCACCGCCCCACGCCTTCAATCGTCCGCCGGTGGAAAATTGTTTGTCGCTCCCCCAGACAACGCCCAAGGCATTGCTCGCCGCCACCCGATAATGATAAATCCGCTGCGCTGTCAGTCCGGCGATGGTCGCGCTTACCTGGGCGGTGGAATTCCCCACATTCGTCAGGGTACTTCTGAAACCGTAATTGCGGTTCGTTCCCCATTCCAGCCAGGCGAGCGCGTTGGTGGCATTGCCGGTGGCGGTTCCCTGTATCGTGGCCGTGGTGGAGGAAATGCCAACGGCCGATTGGGTCACCGCGGAGGCTGGTCCGAACACGCGGTTGGCGAGCATGAACAAGTGGTCGGGTCGGACGAATTTGAATTTGTTTGTATCGAAACTATTGGCGATGGCGAGCATGTCGGCCGGGCCCAGGCTCCAGACGGTGGCTTGAGCGGCGAGGAAAAGCGGCGTGGTGCCACTCCAGCCGGCCGTCGCGTTGGTGATGCCGGAAAGCATTTGCGAAGTGAGGGACGCATAGGTCGGCGTCAGCCCGATCGTGCGCAACCCTCGATCCACCGTGTTGTAAGTTCCGTTCTGATCCGCCAAACCCAGCAACGTGGGGCAATTGGTGGCAAAAGCCTGGGCGATGCCGGTCGTTACCCGATCCCAGATGGTGATGACGCGCAGGCCGGCGCGCTGGAGATAACCATCGGAAAGACTGGTGAAAGCGGTCAGGTTGGCGGAGTTCCACAATTCCATGTGGGTATAGCCGGCTCCTGACGGTCCGGAGATTAGACAGTCATTGGTGGTGACGGTGTTCCAATAGTGGTTGAACATCACAGGGTCGAGATCGGCCGCGAGGGCCGTGGTGGTCCAGCCGATGGGAACGGAGCCGCGCGCCGAATTGCCCCAATCCATTTTCATCACGTGCTGCATGTATTGGACGTTGTCGCCATCGCTGAGGATGAGCGCGACATAGACTTTATTTTCCAGCGGCGGAGGCGGCGGAATGTCCGGCACATTGATCGGGCGAGACACGCCGCTGAAGACGGAGCCGTTGCGAAAATAATCGCTGGCGAGAACCGGGATGCCGTAATTCGCGATCCAGGTCAAACCATTGCCTTCACTCGGCCACCAGCCCATATAGACGCCATTCACCGGAGTCATGTTGGAGAGAAATTTCGCCAGCAAGGTGGCGTCCTGGGCGGTTCCCGGATCAAGCCAGACGGTGGCGGATTTCACGGCCACCAGATAATCACGCAGGTTTCCGTTCAGATTGGTGCCCATGCCGGCGAAGATGCGATGCGTGCATTGCGGCCAGTAATTGGTGTAGAGATAACCATAGACTGCGTATTTG
>JAQGOT010000443.1 GCA_028293465.1 Pedosphaera sp.
TTTCATTGCTTCTAATCGGCGCGAAGCTCTTGGCGTCCGTTTTGGCGAGCGCGCACCAGCCCGCCGCCCACAAGATAATCGGCAACGCCATCCCGGTCTGTCAAACTCCGTGGAGCATTCTGGAATACGAAGTCACGTTTGGCATCATTACTTTGCTCTTTGCCCTGATCTATAAAATCCTCCCGGACGTCCGCATCCGCTGGCGTGATGTCCTGGTCGGTGCGGTCGTGACGGCTTTGCTGTTCACCATTGGAAAACTCCTGCTCGGACTTTATCTGGGCAAGACCTCGGTCGGGTCGGCTTACGGTGTGGCTGGCTCCTTGGTCTTGATTCTAGTCTGGATTTATTATTCCGCCCAAATTTTCCTGTTCGGCGCGGAATTCACCCAGGCCTACGCCAATCGATTGGGGAAACACATCACCCCATCCCGGCAGGCCCAATGGGAGGCCGAAGGCGAATCGGCAGCGGAAGATCGAGCAGAGGTCGAAGAAGGTTCCGGTCGTGAGCCACAACCCGCCCGCACCACCTCGCACCAGACTCCGGAATCGCGGAAGCCCGCGCACGGAAAATTCTTCGCACCTCGATTTCCCACCCAGCCTGGCCGCCAGACCTTAAAGGAACTCTCCAACCGCATCAGTTCCTGGCGCTCCATTCACACCTGAGGGATTCCTGCCAACGGTCCGACAATCTGCCCTGTGATTGTTAACCCCAAAACTCGCACTTCCCATTCATAGGACATTGATCCCGTCTCCATCCGCTTGACAGATGCTCAACCAGACGTTACGCATTCCTCGCAGGTTGCTTAATTGTACTGAGCCCCGCAACCGACGAAGACCCTGCATGGAAAGATCAGCTTATGGATAAACCCACACCCCGCATTGATTCGGATTCCGTTCGGCAAAAGGTGCGCGATGGCTATGGCAAGATCGCGGCCACCAATCCGATGAGCTATTCCGCCGGCGTCAGTTGTTGCGGCTCAAATCCCAGTGCCTCCGAACAACTCGCCAAACACATTGGCTACTCGGCGGAAGACCTGGCGGCTTTGCCCGACGGTTCCAACATGGGACTTTCCTGCGGCAATCCCACCGCCATCGCCTCGCTCAAAGCTGGTGAAGTCGTCCTCGACCTTGGTGCCGGCGGCGGCTTCGATGTGTTCATCGCGGGACAAAAAGTCGGCGCGACCGGCCGCGCGATCGGCGTCGATATGACCCCCGAGATGCTCGCCAAAGCCCGGCGCAACGCCGCCACTTACCGCGAGAACAGCGGCTTGGACAACGTGGAGTTCCGCCTTGGAGAGATCGAACATTTGCCCCTGGCCGATGCCAGCGTGGACGTCGTGATCTCGAACTGCGTGATCAATCTCTCGCCCAATAAACCGCAGGTCTGGCGTGAGATTGCACGTGTGCTCAAACCCGGAGGCCGCGTGGCGGTGTCGGATTTGGCCCTGCTCAAACCGCTCCCGGTCGAAGTCGCCGGAATGATTGAGGCACTGATCGGTTGTGTTGCCGGTGCCGTTCTGGTGAGTGAAACGGAACGCATGGCTGGCGACGCTGGCTTGGTGGACCTCAAATTGAACGCCAAGGCTGGTTACGTCGAGGCCATGGTGAATTGGCAGGACCCGCTCTACCAAAAGATCGCCTTGCATCTTCCGGCCGGCGCCAAGCCCTCCCATTACATCACTAGCCTTGAAATCACCGGTTACAAGTCGGCAGCCCTGGTGAACTGATCACGGCCGCTTCGGCGCCCATTGTTCCAGGAACGCGAGCACTTTCTTGGGGTCATGATGATCCCCTTCCTCGAGTTCACCGGTGTCTTTGGTCGTCAGTTGCTTGCCGTCCGCGTCTAAGACCACGATCACGGGCAAACCATGTTTGGCGGCATTGTAACCATCAATCACGCTCCTGTTGTGGTCCTTGTTCACATCCACGAGCAAGAACACATAGTTGCTCTTGAGTTTGTCCGCCACCGGTTTGTCAGTCTTGAGCAGAGTGTGGAGCTTGTGGCACCAACCGCACCAGTTCGCTCCGAACTGAATAAACACCCGCTTGTTCTCCTTCCGGGCTTGCGCCAGCGCTTCATCAATTTGCTTCGCGCCATCCAGGCTCTCATCGTAAATCGGAGCGCGGGTCGGCTTCGGATGGTCTTGTGCGCGCCCGCTTGGATTACCCGCCAGCAAAACCACAGCGCAGAGCGCCAGCCATTTATTAATGTGACGGAAGCCGCCTTTGGTCGCGTTGTTATAAGTTTTCATATGGTTCAACACCTTGCACCGGACAACCAAACTCTTCACTGTCGGTTTTCGTGCAAACTGTAGCTTTATGACGAACAACTTGCAACCACTTCGCGGCAATTAGATTTGCAGTTTCACCCATCCTCGGCTACTTAAAGCTCATGCGATTTATTGGCCAAGTCATTGAAAAGTTGCAGCGGCATCCCAAACGGATTGTCTTTCCCGAGGGCACCGAACCGCGCGTTCTGCAAGCTGCGCGCCAGTTCCATTCGCTCCGCCTCGGCGTTCCGATCCTCCTCGGCAACCGCACCAAAATCAAGGAAGCCGCCCAGAGCCTGAACGTCTCTCTGGAAGGCGTCCGGATCATCAATCCCGCTGAAAGCGAAGACCTGGATAGCTTTGTTCGCCGCTTCGAGACCCTGCGCCGTTTTAAAGGCCTCAAGGCGCAGGAAGCGCGCGAAGCCATGCTCATTCCGAATTATTACGGCGCCATGATGGTGGCCATGCACCAGGCCGACGGTCTGGTTTCCGGCACCAGTCAAATTACCGGCAGCGTGCTGCGCCCGCTCTTTCAAATCATCAAGGTCGCGCCCACCACCACCACGGCTTCCAGTTGCATGGTCATGGAAGTGGAGGATACCCGCTTCGGCGAAGATGGTCTCCTTTTCATGGCGGACTGCGGTGTGATCCCCGAACCGACCGTGGACCAACTCGCCGACATCGCTGTTTCCACCGCGCAACTGGCCCGGCAGATTCTTGGCACGCGACCTCGCGTTGCCTTGCTCTCCTTCTCCACGAAAGGCAGCGCCACTCACCCCTCCATCGGAAGAGTTCAGGCTGCGACTGCCCTCGCCGTCAAAAAAGCCCGCGAGCACAAGGTGGAAGCCGATTTCGATGGCGAACTCCAGGTGGATGCCGCGCTGGTTCCCAACATTGCCAACCGTAAGTTGCCGGACAGCAAAGTGGGCGGCCGCGCCACCGTATTGATTTTTCCTGACCTGAATGCCGGCAACATTGGCAGCAAGCTCATCCAGCACGTGGCCCGCGCCAATGCTTACGGGCAGATCCTCCTCGGCCTCGATCGTCCGGCAGCGGACGTTTCCCGCGGTTCCAACGCGCATGACATTTTAGGCGTGTCCGCCATCGTCGGCCTGCAAGCGATCGAATACTCCAAGCTTTACCCCGGCGCGGGCGACTCTTTGCCCGGCGAATAAGCAACGCTTTGACTTTCAATTGTGAAATGCTCCTTCCCTCCACGCCCAAGCTGCCGCGGCGATCAGGATCGCGACTAGGCCCTCGCATCCGCTCCAACGTTTTGTTCAACATCTTATTTTTCGACAAATGAACACCACCACACCGCGCGTTTTCATTGCTGCCACCCGCCAAAACGATGGCAAGACGACTTCCTCACTCGGTTTGATCGCCGCCTTCCAAAAGTTTTATCCGCGCATCGGTTACATCAAGCCCGTGGGCCAGCGGTTTGTTGAGATCGAGGAACAGAAAATTGATGAAGACACGGTGCTCATGGACAGCGTGTTCCGTCTCAATTGCCCGCTGGTGGACATGAGCCCCATCGCTGTGGAACCGGATTTCACCCGCAAGTACCTCGAATCCGCCAACAACGAGGCGTTGGTCAAGAAGATCCAGAAAGCCTTCGACCGCGTCGCGTGGGAAAAAGATTTCGTGCTCTGCGAAGGCTCCGGCCACGCCGGCGTCGGCTCCGTCTTTGATTTGTCCAATGCCCAGGTTGCTAAGATCCTCGGCGCCAAGGTCATCATCGTGACCCAGGGCGGCATCGGCAAACCGATCGATGAAGTCGCCTTGAACCAGGCGCTGTTCGAGAAGGAAGGCGTCGAAATCATCGGCGTGATTCTCAACAAGGTGCTCGGGTCCAAAATGGAATTCATCACCGAGTTCGCCCGGCGCGGGCTCAAGCGCAAGGGACTGGAACTGCTCGGGGTGATTCCGCATCAATCCGTTCTCTCCAGCCCCACCATCGGCCTCATCCGCGAAGAGCTCAACGCGGAGATGCTCAACCAGACCAGCGGTATGAGCAACCTC
>JAQGOT010000482.1 GCA_028293465.1 Pedosphaera sp.
GCGGTGATGTCCTGTTTGGCCGAGGGCCGGTGCAGCGGAGTAAAGGGCGTGTGTTGAATGTCAGCCCGCGCAAACATTTCATCGAACGCCGCCGCCAAGTCAGCCACGAGCGGACTGGTAAGTTGCAGGCCAAGATCGCACCAACCCGCGTTGACGCCATCGCCCTGATATTCGCTTGAGATATTGAAGCCGCCCACGAAAGCGGTCGTTTCGTCACAAACGAGGACCTTTCTGTGGTCACGAAAGCCGAACCGCTTCAAAAGCACCGGATTAAACCAATGGGCCTCGCCGCCGATTGATTGGAGTGGCAGCCAAAAGCTCGCGGGCAAACTGCCGGAACCCAAGGCATCCACGAGCACGCGCACACGCAATCCCCGTTCGCGGGCCTGCACCAAAGCATCCCTGAATCGTCGGCCCAACTCGTCGTTGGCATAGATGTAGGTTTCGAAGCGGATGGAGGTGCGCGCGGATTCGATGGCGGCGAGCATGGCGGGGAAAACTTCATCCCCCGTGCTTAACCAATTGTAAGAGTTTGATTTAACCAACGGCATCCAGTCCTATGCTATGACGTAGCCATGACCTTTGCAACCTGCCTCAAGAGTCGCCATTACCCCAGATTACGGCTATATTGGGAAACAATGGCGCGGAACCGAATTAAATTTAAATATTTTACCCGTTCTGGCATCTATATCTCTGTGCGACTCTTGTTACTATTGTTAGGAGCGGCTTTTTTTGGCGTTTTCCAAACACCCGCAGCCCACGCTGCCCACACCCAGGCGAGCCTGGTCTTGGCCTCGGAGACGGTCCGACCCGGCGAGACGGTGATGGCGGGCATTCACCTGCGCATGGAGTCGGGCTGGCATACTTACTGGCGAAATCCGGGTGGTTCAGGAATGCCCACGACGATCAATTGGAAACTGCCAACCGGCGTCACGGCGGGAGAGATTCAATGGCCGGTGCCGGAGAAACTCCCGGCGGATGAGCTCACGACGTATGTTTACAAGGACGACGTGATGTTGTTGGTGCCGATCACGATCGCACCCAATGCGCCAACCGGGCCGTTGGACTTGAAGGCGCAGGTGTCGTGGCTGGAATGCAACATGTCCTGCATTCCGGGCAAAGCGGATGTCCAGACCACACTGAACGTCGGCGCGGAGAGCAAGGCTTCCGCCAACGCCGCCCTGATCGAGACGTGGCGCAAAAAACTGCCGGTAGCCAAGCCTGACCTCGCTGCCAAAGCTTGGTGGGAAAAGCCGGCCAGCGGGGACACGCGAGCGATTATTTTCGAATGGCCGGGAGCCGGCCCTGCCGAAAGTGCTGATTTTTTTCCCTTTGGCGACGACAAATTTGAAGTGTTACTGAAGGCCGAACCGCAAGCGGGCGATGGCGGCAAAATTCGGCTCAAAAAGGAGATCAAGAAGCTGGAGGGCAATTGGCCGGAGCAGATCTCCGGGTTGCTCGTTCAACAATCTGGCGGGGAGTCAATTGCTCATGAGGTGGCGCTGCCCATCGCTGGCACCGGAAATCAAGGTGCTGCCGCTCCGTCCAGCGCCCCGGCAGCGAAAACCTTGTTACTTCCGGTTGCCACCGGATCCACATCCCTGTTGAAGTGGTTGGCTTATGCGTTCCTCGGGGGACTCATCCTCAACATCATGCCCTGCGTTTTGCCGGTGATCGCCCTGAAAATTTTGGGGTTCGTAAATCAAGGCAAAAAGGACCCGCGCGAAGTGCGAAAACTCGGGTTCATTTATGGGGCCGGTGTGCTGGCTTCCTTCCTGGTCCTGGCGGCGCTGGTTATCGGCGTGCAGTTGGTGGGGCATGCGGCGAGTTGGGGGATGCAATTCCAAAATCCTCAGTTTCTGGTGGGTATGACGGTGCTGGTGACTCTGGTAGCGTTAAATTTATTCGGGTTGTTTGAGATTACTTTGAGCGGGCGCGCCATGGGAGCCGCAGGCAACCTGGCGTCGAAGGGCGGCAGCGCCGGCGCTTTCTTCAACGGGGTGCTGGCGACGGCACTGGCAACGCCTTGCACGGCCCCGTTTCTTGGTGCGGCATTGGGTTTCGCGTTCACTCAACCGCCGGTCATCATCGTGCTGATTTTTCTCACTGTAGGCGCGGGATTGGCGGCGCCTTACGTGGTCCTCTGCTGGCAGCCAAGCTGGTTGAAATTCCTTCCCAAGCCGGGGGCTTGGATGGAGAGATTCAAGGTGGCAATGGGCTTCCCGATGCTGGCGACGGCGATCTGGCTGTTCACGCTGGCGGCACCCAATTTCGGGGGGAGCGGAGAATTATGGCTGGGACTTTTTCTGGTGCTGGTCGCGGTGATCGCCTGGGTGTGGGGTGAATTTGTGCAACGTGGGCGAAGCAGAAGGGGCTTGGCGGCAGGCTTGAGCTTCGCGCTCTGCTTTCTGGCATACGCTTATGTTTTGGAAGGCCAATTGCATTGGCGGTCACCAGTCTCGGTGGCGGGGAATCAATCTTTTCGAACCTCCGCAGACGGAATCGAATGGGGCTCATGGAGTCCCGAAGCGATCCAGTCCGCGCGCGCAACGGGGCGACCGGTTTTGGTCGATTTCACCGCAAAATGGTGCCTTACCTGCCAGTTGAACAAAAAGACCAGCTTGGAAATTCCGTCGGTGCGCGCCAAGTTGAAAGAAATCAACGCGATCGCGCTCATCGAGAATAGTTCGAAGAAGGATGCGACGGTGGTGGCCGAGTTGAACCGCTATCAGCGAGCGGGGGTGCCGCTGGTCCTGGTTTATCCACGGGATCCTGAGGCTCCGCCGCAGGTGCTCCCTGAAGTCCTCACGCCTGGAATTGTTTTGGAGGCATTGGAGAAGGCAGCGCGGCAAGCTCCAGCCATCAGTTCGGCAGCAGCTAACCGCTGATTCGATGTCCTCCAGTCAGTCCCGCACCAAATCAATCTTCAGCGTGATAGGCGAGGCCGCCCGGATGGCCTCGCGCATTTCGGTTTCGTTGGCGCTTCGTTTCAATAAATGCCGCCCCTCGCACACGATCCGCAGGGTTTCGTCGCGGAAGGGCCAAGGGGAAACCGCCACGCGCGTTGCATCCAAATTGAGCGGTTTCATCGCGATGCTGGTGAGGCCTTCGGCGCACGGCACGTCCTTGATCAACTGCTCCTCGCGAAATCCCATGCACAGCAGCAGTGAAAGCCAATCCCACAAGGAGACGAGTTGTCGGTTGCGCAGGACGATCTCGTCGGTAACGTACGGCTCGTAATAAAAGTCGTTGCGCAGTGACGTGATCAGCGTGGTTTGCAACATGTCCTGTTCTTCGAGGAATTGTTTTTCTAAGCGCCGGTTCGCAGGACTTGTCGAGGTATGCTGTTCGCAAAGCCAGGTGAAATGCCGTGAGACCAAAAGTGTGGGATAGCGACCGTAACCGAGAAGTTGCTGTATGCCAGCCGACCAGATATCGAGATGCAAATCCGCAGGCAGATCAAGAAAGCTAAGCGGGAGGCCGGTCGCTGGATTAAACGTGGGTGACTGCTCCCATGGCAAAAAGCCGATGTCATGGAGTGTGGCAGCCAGACAGACTTCCTCCGAGGGAGCGAATTCGCCGAACTCGGGGTTGCCCCAGTGTCGCGCCAACTGGCCGGAGACCCAGGCGTGGGCAGGCTGGCTGATAATGACCATCCCCTCTGCTTCACCACGATGCAACATGACTAATCATAGCACACCGGGAATACCCAATGACGAATGACCAGGCACCAAAGAATTCCCAAAACCCAACTCTGAATTTGTGGTTCATGGGTTGAGTATTGCCTACTGGTGGAGTGCAGAGTCGCTGAAACAGGAACAGGAGCGAACAAAAACGAAGCCAGGAACAGCCGTGGGGTTTTACCCCATTCTCCAAGGGGAACCGGGAAAGTAGCCTGAAGTCGTTCCACCATCATGAAAATCGTGTTGCAGCAGGCCGGCACCGCTCTCTACTTCAAAAGCTTGGAGAGATGGACAAGCAAACCTCAAGAGGCTCTTGATTTTCTTCTATGCGAGCGGGCCATGCACTTCGTCACGGAACAGCACCTATCCGAGGTTGACGTGGTGGCGTTCCCGGAAAGCGGCCCGACCAAACTGATAGCTAATGCCGCCACAGCCGCCCGGCCCTGCGGACAGCCCGAACTTTGAGGGTTTCACCCTATTCCAAAAAGGGCGGTCAATTTGCTACAAAGATTCCTGAAAAATGGCGTTTGCCCGCCTCCCAAGGAGGGGCGGGTTTTTTGTTGCCCGGAAGCAAAAAGCAAGCGGTGTGATTAAGCCGGCGTTCACCCAGGTTTTGCACGGGAAAGGTACCGTCCGTAGTGTGCGCACCGAAGGTTGGCGCTACACCGAGTGGAACGGCGGCAAGGACGGTGTCGAACTGTACGATCACGACACCGATCCGCAGGAGTGGCACAACCTGGGATTGGACGCGAAATGGGCGACCACCCGGGAAGAACTCAAGGCCCTGCCGAAGGAGAATTTCAAGCCAATCCCCGAGCCACGGCCGCGCGTAAAACATCCGGAAAAATAGAGGGCGGAACGCATTCGAGGTGAGTCATGCTTGCCCCCCGAGCGGAGGCCTGCGACACGGTCCCGGCGCACACCCCCCCATCCACACCCGCTCGGGTTGCCTGAACCGATGCGAGGCTCACCCCTGTTTTAGGGCCAATACCCTATAGCATGAGACTCCATCGACATTAGGTTTTATCAAGAGTGGCGGAGGTTTTAATAGCTGGAGGATGGGAGTCAGCCCGTTTTCAAGCCTGATCACCGCGACATTTGATTTGGTGACTTACAAAAGTGAAAGGTGAACATGAATAACGCTGGCGTCAATTTACGAACGGGTCTTGAGTCGGCCTGGACAAGTTTTATGGCTTTCATCCCCAATTTGTTTCTATTTTTAGTCATCCTGGTGGTCGGCTATTTCGTCGCGCGGGTGGTGGCCCGGGTATTGGACCGCGTGCTACACAGGGTGGGATTTGATCGGCTGGTTGAGCGTGGGGGTATCAAACAGGTGATGGAACGCACCAAATGGACGCCCAGCGACGTGGTGAGCGCGATTATCTTCTGGACCATCTTTCTCTTCGTGCTGGAGCTGGCGTTCAGCGTTTTCGGCCCCAACCCGATCAGCACCATTATTCTGGGCATCATCGCCTATCTGCCCAATCTCTTTGCGGCGATTTTAATAGTCGTCGTCGCGGCGGCTGTTGCGGCGGCCGCCAAACAAATTCTCCAGGCCACCTTGGGCGGGTTCAGTTATGGGCGGGCAGTTGCCAACACGGTATCGGCGGCGATCTGGGTCATCGGGGTTTTTGCCGCCTTGAATCAATTGGGAATCGCCCCCGCCATCGTCAACGGATTGTTCTACGCGATGCTGGTGATTATTGTCGGCTCGGCGGTGATTTCGATCGGCGTGGGCGGAATCGCCCCGATGCGGGCGCTGCTGGAGAGAGCATTGGGAAGGGTGCAGGCGGAAGCTCCGAACATCAAGGCGGCGGCGACCAAGGCTGCGGCTGCAGGGACCGGACAACCTTGGCAACCGATCGCCGCGCAGCAACCCCAGCCGGAGGAACACGAACGGGAATTGCCGGAGACACCTCGCTTCCCGACGCAGCCCTGATCCGACGGCACGCGGGTGAGGACCTGCCGGACTCAGTCCCGGAATGGCAACACAAAGCAATCGCGGAAAGTTGCTCCGCACTGCACGGCGGCGTGCCCAAAAGATAAAGGGCAAAGCTTATGACATAAGATGATATCACCGACGAGTTGACCATTTCGCGCGAACTGATGGCTCAGTTACTGAACGAGGATCT
>JAQGOT010000532.1 GCA_028293465.1 Pedosphaera sp.
CGGCTGCCGTGATTTGACGCAATCGATGAAATTCTTCTGATGATTGTTGGATTCGTAGAGCTTCACCTTGCGCAATTCTTCGGGAAGTTGCTTGTAGTCGCGCCAGTCCTGGTTCGAGGCGTCAAAAGCGCCCCGGTCCACCCAGACCCAACCGTCAGTCCCAATCCACTTCGTCCCGGATCTAATCTCCGGATATCCGCCGGCGATCGTCATGGTGATATCGTTCGGATACTTGAGGTCAATTTTGTACTTCGTG
Source organism: Pedosphaera sp. (assembly GCA_028293465.1). Classification (GTDB taxonomy): domain Bacteria; phylum Verrucomicrobiota; class Verrucomicrobiia; order Limisphaerales; family Pedosphaeraceae; genus JAQGOT01. The sequence goes on from JAQGOT010000532.1 coordinate 257, forward strand.
CAGGTGTTCCAAACCTCGTCGTCCGCCGGAAACTCACCATGACCTTCGATTTCCGAAGGGCCGTTCCGGTCGAAATCCAATCCCCAATGGGCGATGTCGCCATGATGGCCGATCCAGTCGAGCAACTGGCCGCCGCCGGTGTTGTAATTCCAGCGCCAATTCATGTGCACGCGCCCGCAGATGTAAGGCATCATCTTCGAGGGCCCGATCCAAGTTTCATAATCAAGTTCTGGGGGCGGATTGCTAGGCGACATCTGTTTGCCCGTTCCCGCAAAATCATTGTGCCCGGCTGGCAGCCCCACTTCCACGCGGGTAACTTTTCCGATCATCCCGTTGCGGACGATTTCGGCTGCCTTGTGGAAATTCCCCGTGGACCGTTGCCAGGAACCGGTCTGCCAGATGCGACCGTGTTTCTGCACCGCTTTCACAATCGCCTGTTGTTCGGCGATGGTCCGCGCCAGCGGTTTCTCGCCGTAAATATCCTTTTTGTTCTTCGCCGCCTCGATTGCCACCAACGCGTGCCAATGATCGGGTACCGCCAGCATCACCGCATCGATGTCGGTGCGCGCCATCATCTCGCGGTAATCATGATACGCTTTGCAGTCGCTGTTCTTGTAATGGCCGTTGATCGTGTTGACCGCCTGTTCGAGATGGTTTTTGTCCAGATCGCAGGCCGCGACCACTTGGCAATCCTCGAGCCCCAGAAATGCATTGGTATTGCCGGGACCCTGCATGCCCCAGCCGACCACGCCCAAGGTGATCCGCTTCGAAGGCGCCGGCTTATCCGCCCGTCCGAACACACTGGAAGGGAGGATGGTGGGCAAAACCATGGCGGCGCCCGTGGTGGCGAGAAAGCGACGGCGACTGACCTTGGAACCAAACGAGGAGTTTTTCATAAATTTTAGACGTTGCGCATTTGCGTTTGTTCACGTCTTTGGGACGTGGACAAATTTCAACGACAGCTCAGTTAGATGTTGGTTGATTTTCGAAATTACGACTAGCACGCGCCGTTGATTGTGTAAACTGCATATTTACATGACACGTGAGCGACCTCACCGGCTGATTCCGACCGGCGCCTCACTCCCGCACCCAGCGGCGGGCTTTCATTTCAAAGCGCGGCAGGGTTCCGAATGGAACCAGCGTGACCGGGACGCGCAGCGAGAGATTGGCCTGAAAACTGTTCTCCAACCGCTCAACAAGGGCTGCGGTGTCGGTGCATTCAGGCCGGGGTTCGATTTGAATGCTCATCTCGATCAACGACTGCACTTCGCTGATGCGGACCCGATATTCCGCCACGCTCTCGGTGGCGTGCAGGATTTCTTCCACGGCGCTGGGATAAACATTCACCCCGCGGACCACGATCATGTCATCCGTGCGACCCAGAATGCCGCCGACCAGTGCCAGGTCGTTGCGACCGCAGACGCAAGGCGAACCATTTTGTTCGGCCTTCACCAGGTCCCCGGTGCGATAGCGCAACAGCGGTGAACCGGTCCGGCCCAGCGGGGTGAGCACCAGTTCGCCGGCTTGGTTGGGCGCCACGGCTCGCTGGGTGCCGGGATCGATGACCTCCGCATAGTACGCGGATTCAATCACGTGCAGGACGCCCGGGCGGGCGGGGCACTCGTGAGTCACCGGGCCGACTTCCGTCATCCCGTGATGGTCGAAGAGCCGCGCGCCGGGCCAAAGGGCGGCGAGCCGGGCGCGTATTCCGGGCACGCTGCCGCCCGGTTCGCCGGCCACGATGATGGTTTTCACCCGGGCGCGTCGGAGATCAATCTGTTCCTGCGCGGCGACCTCGGCGAGCCGGAGCGCATAGGTGGGAGTGCAACATAAAACGGTCGCGCTGTTGTCGATGATCGCGCACAGGCGCGCGGCGCTGCCGACCCCGCCACCAGGAATGCAAAGTGCGCCCAGTCGCGCGCCCGCCTCGAAAGCCATCCAGAAACCCAGGAACGGGCCGAACGAAAAGGCGAAGTAAATCCGGTCCGACGCCGTCACCCCCGTAGCGCGATAAACCTCGGCCCAGCTTTCCAGCATCCACTCCCAACTTTCCGGGGTGTCGAGCCAGCGCAGCGGGATGCCGGTGGTGCCGCTGGTTTGGTGGAAGCGGGTGTAGCGGTCGAGCGGGTAGGTGAGATTCGTGCCAAAGGGCGGGTGGACGCGCTGGTCCTCCACCACCTCCGGCTTGGTCGTGAACGGAAAGCGCTCGGAGAAATCCTCCAGCGATCCCACGTCGAAGGTGATCCCCGCCGCGCTTAATTTGCGGGTGTAAAAAGCGTTCGCCGGAAATAATTCCGCGACGAGCGAACGGAGTTGTTCCAACTGGCTGGCCTCGATTACGGCGCGGGAAGGATGAGGGCCGACCATTGGACTGGGCTAATTGGCCTTTGCCGGGCTCGGGACCGGTGACATTTGCACAGCCGCCGCCGGGGCCGGTTTAGGCGGCGGTGGCTTGTAGAAGGTCACCAGGCAACCGCCCGCTGCGGCGAGGATGATTCCGAGATAAAATTGCGGCTTGATGGAGCCCCAACCCTCGGCGGGCGGGTGCTGGAAAAGCGACACGACTGCATTCACGATCGGCGCGCCCGCAAACACGATGGCCATGACCACCCCGGGCTTGCCGCCGTTGCCGAACGCGAGCAACACACAGAAAGCGCCGATCGCGCCGACGATGCCGGCAAACAGCGACCAGGCCATGCCTTCAACGGGAAAACTCCACGTGGCTTTGCGTACCACGAGGAAACACAAGGGCGCCAGCACGGCGGTTAAAAAATACGCGAGACCGACAAAAAGAAAGGACTTGTAGAGAGCATTGTTCTTGTCGGCCATGGCGGTCTGGCCGCTGTGAAGAAAAATCCCGTAAAGCCCCCAGGAAACCACCGTCATCAGCGCAAAAACGAGCCATTTCATATTGCGCAAACTATAGCGTTCGAGGCCCTTTACAGCAATGGCTTTATCAGCCTAAATTGAAGCGTGTCCTGAATAACCGTGTTCCGACGGCGTCATTATATTGTGAAGTCTCTTTTAGGGTTGCTGGTCATTGTGTTGTTTGCCGGGTGCGCCACCCCCACGGTCGAATCCCGCAAGCAGGAACGCTACGCCGCTTACCAGGCGTTGTCGCCGGAGCTGAAGGCGGCGGTGGACCACGGAAGCATCAAGGCGGGCATGTCCATGGACGCGGTTTACATCGCCTGGGGACAACCCGCGCAAGTTTTGCAGGGTGGAAATGCCGGCGGCGAATCAACGACCTGGCTCTATGAGGGCGGGTATCTGGAGGAGACGCGGTATTGGGGCTATCGCCGGGTGCATTACGATTACAATCCGCGCAGCTATGTGCGGGCGGAGATTGTGTTCGTGAACGGCGTGGTCAAGGAATGGCACACGCTGCCGCAGCCGGTGTATTAAACTTCCGCGGGTCAACGCGCTTCAGGCCAGCAACTCCGCCGGCGCCACTTCAACTTTATCCGCGAACGCTTTCGGGATGTGCGTTGCCGCCATGCGCCCGTCCGCCTGCTTGGTCACACACACCACCGTCAGGGAGCCGCGGGCGACTTCCACACGCGGTGAAGCGTTCAGCTTGTAGAATTTGAAGCGGTAGCTGAGCGACTTCGATTTTTTCTCGCTCACGAGCAGGTGAATTTCCACCTCATCCTCGAAGCGCAACGGTTGGCGGTAATCACACTCGGCGTGCACGCGCGGCCAGCCCACCGCCGGTTCAAATTGATCCATCACCACCGAATAACCAAGCTCGCGGAAAAATCCGTGTTCCGCCGTTTCCATGTAGCGGAAGAAATTCGCGTAGTGGACAATCCCCGCCATGTCGGTTTCCGAGAATTCCACCCGGCGGACGGCTTTGAATTCGTAGGCCATAAATGTTTTTCTGCCCGCTAACGGGCCGGAACCAATTCCTGACGCATTCTGACGACTTCTTCGAAGGCGCGCAAGGTCTCCTGCGCCATTTGCTCGGCGTTGAACCGTTCGCGCACCGATTTCAACCCCGCCGCGCCGAGCATGCGGGCTTTTTCCGGGTTCAACAGGAGTTCTTCAATGGCATCCGCCAATGCCTTGGGGCTGCCGGCGTCGCAGATCACGCCGCCGCCGGAAATCTCAACCAATTCCGGGAAGGCGGCATGGCGTGGCTGCACCACCGGCACACCGCTGGCGAAGGCTTCGATGACATAAAGCCCAAAAGCTTCGCCATAAAGCGCCGGCACGGAAAAGACGGAGAGGGAGCGCAGCAAAGCCTGTTTCCCCGCGCGATCCACATTGGGATGAAACTCAACATCGTCCAGGAACACCTTCGCTTTCAGGCGTTCGCGCAAAGCGTTCACCAGCGGTTCGTCGGATGGCCCGCAACCGCCGCCCACTTTGAGTTTAAGGTGTGGAATGCGGTTGCGTTCCTTCAACAGGATGAACGCTTCGACCAGCGTATCGAGTCCCTTCTCGCGGCACATTCGCGCGAAATAACCGAGCGTGGGCGGCTGCTCATTCCGGGCTTCCTGATAACCCTCCGGGTTGATGCCATTGTAAATGACTTTGATGTGGTCGGCGGGCAGATTCAACCGACGACCCATCAGTTTGGCAAAGTAGTGCGTGGGCGGGATAAACAGGTCCACGTCCTGGGCGCGCTCCGCCAGCGTGCGCCACGCGATCTCCCGATGCTTCTCGGACAAGGCATCAAGGAAGGTGTCCTCGCCTTGCAACACGCAGGCGACCGGCACGCCGAGTTCGGATTTGAGGCGCCGGGCCAAGCCCACGAGCAACGCATTCGACAGGCAGATGATGTCGGGCTTCGGTTGGGTCTTCAGGAAGGCGATGAGTTGCTCCAGTTCGCGCGCCTGATGGCCGTCCTCGCCGCGGATCATGGAAAGCGCGATGTCGCCCACATCCGCCGCCCGCGTCTTGGCGGCGCGGCCGGCCGCGTACTTCAGGAGGGCAGGGGAGGCGAACAATTGATGCAGCCAGGCGGGCGCTCCGCGGAACCACTCCGATTTTTGCTCCAGATACACGTTCACGCCGTTGAAGAAAATCGGCGTCCCCTGCGTCTCGTCCGTTTCATCCAGCGTGAGCGGGAGGTACAGCGGGACCATGAGCACGGAATGGCCTTTTTTGCGCAACGCGCGAACGAGCGCGTTGTCGCGGAAACAATTTCCGCAAAACATCGCGCCGGCCCCGGGAGTTATCTGGACAATGTTCACGCGGGAATAATATCAACCACAGATCAGGCCCGGTTCAAAGACCGATTTTAATCTATCTGCAATTGCCGCTTGGGGAGCGTCTCCCGGTCGGGTCTTAAAATCACGCCGACTGCAGGGTGACCTCGGCCTTCAACAGCGGTTGTCCCACCGGCAACTCCGCGGGCAGCGGGACAAACTCCTCAATCTGCTTCCAAAGCTGCGAGAAATCCTTGTTCACGTCGCCGCTGAGGCAATCGGTTACGGAGCCGACTGCATCCGGATATTTGTTCGTCAGGTCGCGGAAGCTGAACTTCGGATCGTAAAAGGCATAGACCAGCTTGCGCATGTTCTC
>JAQGOT010000555.1 GCA_028293465.1 Pedosphaera sp.
TCGCGCTTGAAAATTTCCTCGGGCGACTTGATGCCGCCGCGCGTCAGGTATTTTCCTTCGGCCACGATGCCCACGCTCAGCATGTCGTTATGCTGCGGAATATACCAGAACCAGCCTTTCTCCGGCACATAGGCCACGGTGGTCGCACCGGCATCAACGCCTTCGTCGCGCTTGGCTCCCTTGTAATAAGTCCAGACCGCCACTTTGTTGAGGAACGGATCTTTGACCCGCCAATTGTTCCGCACAGAGGAAAAGGCTTCCTTGCCGGTGCAATCCAGGGTGATCGGGGCGCGATATTCCACCACCTCACCGTTCCGGGTCTGGGCGCGCGCGCCGACGAAACGATCGCCTTCCTTGATCAATTCCTTGACCACGGTTTCTTCCTTTACTTCCGCGCCTTTCGCCCGCGCGTTCTCCATCAGCATTTGATCGAACTCCGAGCGCAGCACCTGCCATGTCTGCGCCACGGTTTCACGGTCATACCGATCAAAGAAATAAAACGGCTGGCTCGCCCGGCCGGACGGCGACACGAATTGCACGCTGTATTTCTTCACAAAGCTCGTCTGCCTCATCTTCTCGATCAGGCCCAGCCGTTGCAGCGGCTGGTAGGTGAACGGGAGCAGCGATTCACCGATGTGGTAACGCGGGAATTTTTCCCGCTCGAGCACGAGCACGCGATGGCCTTTTTCCGCGAGCAGCGCGGCCGAGCTTGAACCGGCCGGACCGGCGCCAATGATGAGAACGTCGTAATCAGTTTTGGAGTTCATGGGTTAAACGGAAGGACGGTTAATGCAGCCGAGGGTTGCGAAAATATCATTCATCACGCCGGACCTTCCTTCTTACCCGCCACGGGGAGAATCTCGACGATCTCCGCCAGGGGAAACCCCTGCGGATCAAACAGCGTGTTGCGACGGCCGTAAAGCATCTGCGCGCCGGTGAGTTTCAGGACCTCGCTGATCAGCCGGTCCGAAGCCAGCCGGAGAAACGCGCGGGGCCGGCTCGTGTGGAGGATTTTGCATTCCTCCAGGATATGGCCCAAGGGGAGTTCCTCCTTGAGAATCTGTTCGCGAGCCGCCGGCGGGAACAATGCCAGGTTGATTTTGATGGCCCCAAATTCCACCGGTTGGTTGGTGGCATTCAGCAGCAGGATCACCTCGCGAAAATAGCTGTCATCCTTCTGGCGGCGCCCGAGCACCTGCAAATGCAGCCTGCCCCGGTAAAAGGCTTCCAACGTCGGCGTCATGTCGTTTTGATGGACGAGCAGGCGCTTGTATGGTTCCGGCACGGCTTCGCCGTCCACCGCCACCAGCGGCGGGAGGGGTTGCCCCGCCAGCTTGTAAAACTCGTCGAGCGGATGCACGAGCGCGAAGCTCGCGGGCGTTGGCGCGGCCGGCGCGATGGATGCGTTATCAGGCATATCTCGCATTGCGATGTTGCGGCAGGAAAAACTCATGCAACAACCGGTCCACTTGCAGCAGGCCTTCCCGGTTCAGCCGGATGGTGTCGCCGTCGGTTGAAAGAAAGCCCCAGTCCTTGAGCGTCTGCATCGGCGCGGCAAAGCGCTCCGCGGGATCGGCCCCGAACTTCTTCTGGAAATACGCGCGACTGACGTGGCCCAGCTTCAATTGCAGGATGAATTCCCGGATCAGCCGTTCGTCCGCACTCGGCGTGAGCGCGCGATAAACCGGCAACTCGCCTTGCTGAATGCGCGCCAGGTAGGGATCGAACTCGTGGTGATTCTGATAATGCGTGCCGCCGATATGCCCGAAGGAAGCAACCCCCAGCGACAGCAGATCGGCCCCCGCCCACAGGCGGTCGCGGTAGATGAACTTGGTGCGTTCGGGGTTCTTGATCGCGGTGTAAGCGCTGGAGATGGTGTAACCGACCTTCTCCAATTCGCTGAACGCGTAATCCACCCAACGCCGCTTGGTTTCCCAATCCGCCACCGGCGCGACCAGTTTGCCTTCCGCCTTCATCTGTTTGTAGATGGTGGTGTTGAAGGGGATTTCCATCTCGTAAATGGTCACGCTGTCCGGCGACATCTCGATCGTCTTGCGGACGCATTCGCGCCAGTTCGCATCCGTTTCCTCCACCATGCCGGCGATCAGATCGATGTTGATCTGGGGGAAGCCCAATTCCCGCGCATAACCATACGCACGGGCAATTTCCTTGCTGTGATGCGCGCGGCCGTTGATCTCCAAAATATGGTCGTCAAAATTTTCCACCCCCAGGCTCAACCGCGTCACCCCGAGGTCGCGGATGGCCTTCAGCTTGTGATCGGTGAGCGTGCCGGGTTCCGCCTCAAAGGCGACCTCTTCCGCTTCATCCCACGGCAGCAACGCCTTCATGCCCTCAATCAGATGCCGCAGTTGGTCCACGGAAAGATACGACGGCGTCCCGCCGCCAAAATAGATGAAGTTCGGCTTGCGTCCGCGAATGGCGGGCTTGGCGGCGTAAATGGCGAACTCCTTGAGCGCGGCGTCGAGGTAGTTGCGAATCGCCGTTGAATCCTTGTCGGTATAGACCTTGAAATAACAGAAGTGGCAGCGCTTGCGGCAATACGGGATGTGGAGGTAAATGCCAAGCGGTTTGCTGGATTCCGGCGGACGCTCCAGCGCGGCTTGCAGTTCCCCGACGCTTTCCGGCTTCCAAAAGGAGAAGGGCGGGTAATTGGAG
>JAQGOT010000593.1 GCA_028293465.1 Pedosphaera sp.
AAGAACAACAGGCCGTGGCCGATGTGGGAAAAGGAATACGGGTCAGCGAATCGTTGCGAGTTCTCACCGCTCCAGATGTCCCCCTCCCACCAGCCGAACTTGCCGTCGGGTCCCAGGGGCGAGCGGCCCATGGCCAACTCAATGCCGCCGGTTACCACGAGCACGGCCAGCGTGATAAGGATGGTCGATCTGCAATTCTTCAACTGGCCCGGAAAGGCCTTTGGTGCGGCGGACAATCGCGAAGGCGCGTTTGGAGAACCCATGGCGACAGGATGGCACAACGGACAGAGGCGGCAAGCTGTCATTAATTCCCAATGACTAACTGGCCTCGGGTTAATTGGCGTCGTAGGTGGCGAGGGCGGTGCGGGTGACGCGGAAGAATTGGCTGGTGGGATGGTTTCGCTTCATGTGGTGTGCTTGGGTTTAGGATGGAAACGTCGCAAAATTGCTGAGGTCGAAGCGACACACGGGTTTCGCTTCGACCACTATTTGCCCCACATGGGACAAAGTTTGGGAGTGGTTTCATCAGTTGATGGTGAAACCGTTGGCCTGGGTATAGGTGGGGCCGTTTTGTTGGCCGGGAGGCGGCGAGAACGTGATGGTCACGGTTTGGCTGCTCGGGGTTGCGCCACCGGGAATTGAGAGGGTGCCGGTGACAATGCCCTGGCCCCCGCTGTAGGTGTAGGTCGCGCCGGTAACACTGATGGTGCCGACCGTGAAAGTCTGCACCGGAGCGCCGGATTGGGGCGGCACGGGAGGCGTCGCGCTGGAGCTGATGGTTGCGGTGATACTGAAAGTGGTTCCGTGCGTGCCGGCGGCGGGGGCCATGGTGATCGTGGTATTTCCGCCGCCGTTGGTGGTGGTGCCGGAAACGGGATCGTAAGTCGCCAGTGCCATGCGCGCCACGCGGAAAAACTTGCTGCTCTCCGTGTTGGTGCTGGTGTAACCCCCGCTGTTGCGAACGGCGGCAAGGTTGGTGGCATTGGTGGTCCAGGAGGCGAGGTTCGTCGAAGACTCGACACGATAGGTGCCGCCTTCCACCGCGCTCCAGGCCAGAGTGACCACGCTGTTGCTTCGGGTTGGTTTGCTGAGTTGCAGCGTCGAATCTGCGCCGCCGACGAAGTTGGTGGTGACGGTTTCCGTGATGCTGGCGACCGCGCCGCCGGTTGGGTTGCCGTAGTATTGTTTGCCCACGTTGTAGGGATACATCGGCAGGCCATTGCTGCTGATGCAGACAAAATAAGCGTGGGTGCCCGCGGGATATTCCGGCGTCACGCAATAGCGGGAGTTGTATTCGTCGAGGTCAAAGCCCAAACCCTGCACCTGGCCGTGATCACCGAGGTAATCATTATCTTCCGTGTAGCGGCCGAGCGGAAAGGCCGTGCTGACGGCGGGACCATACTCCGTGGCCGCGAGGGTGGTGGAGCGATTGCCGGCGCGAGCCGCCCAGGCGGGAAGGGTGGTGCGCCCGGTAACGGCGAGGTTGATGGTGCCGTTTTGTCCGTCGCGAGCCACGAAACCTGAAATCATCCGACGGACGCCGCTGGCGGAATTGGTGGCATTCAAATAGCCGTAGGGGCCGTAGATGGGAAAGCCATCCTTTGCCCAACCGACGATTGGCGAGTGCTTGGTCGGGGCGTTGGTGCTTTCGCTGTAAGTTTTGGTCGCCGCATTGTAATCGACATGGTCGCCGAGCAGGTAGCGGGTGGCGATGGGGTTCGCGTGATAGTGATACACGCCCGTATTTTGCTGGTGCGCGAGCGCGGGGTCGAAGGTGACGGCTTCATTCATGTAGGCGTCGCGGTTCCAAATGCCGTCGCCAGTGGTGCTGCCGGCACCGGGAGGAGACCCGTCAGCGCCGGTGGAATTGATGTAAGAAACGGCATCGCGCGAATCGAACGCATTCACGCCATCCACGACGTAGCCGATTTCCCCGGCGACGGTGACTTTGGTGGCCGGAACGGTCGGCGTCCTCGGGAAGCGGACGAGGGCTTTTTGATTGGACGGGATGTTGACGAAGAGCGGGGAGCGCGTCGCGTCATTGTACCACGGCCCCATCAAATGGCTGCCGAGACCCGTGGTGCGAATGTAAACCCAGTTCGAGGAGGAATAAATATTTTGAATGCCGCAGTAAGCGGGAAGGCTCTGGGATACGGAATTGCGGCTCCAAGTGGTCTCGGTGGTGCCGGCGGCGAGTTGGGCGTCGGTTTCGGTGATCCGCGCGTAATTGCCGGAGTAGGTCGTGATCCAAGAGGTGAGCTGCGGGTCGGCGTGGAGCGTGCCCGCGGTGAACAGCGCCATTGTCAGCGCAAGGGCCCGGGAGTATTGGCAGAGAGCAGTCTTCATATTGATTGGGGTTCTTCGATGATTCACACCCACATTAGAAAAAACCTCTGTTAAGGGTTTATTCGGATGGCTGGGAGAATTGTAAAGAGAGTGTAAAACCTGAAGGTTTGCGGGCCGATTCGCTCAAAAAGCTTGCGCCTCCGTCCCGGCTGACCCGCCTCGTGCAGCCCAAGGTCCTCTGGTTTCCCGCCAAAATGTTGCGGAATCCAAACTCGAGCTCAACTGTTCCGCATGAACATCTTCCCCGGCAACTGGCGGATCAACCGCTTCATCTCCAATCCCAGCAGCGCCACCGACACCGCCGAACTCGGCAGTCCACTGTGGCGGATGACTTCATCGATGTTCGAGGTCTCCTTGCTGAGCGCATCGTAAACTTTTTGTTCGTTCTCGGACAGGTTGAGCGCGGGCAGCACGCCGGTTTCGTTGGCGCCGGGCGGACGGTTGCTGGCGGGGAAGAGATATTCAAACTCGCTTAAAATGTCCTCCGCGCCTTCGCAGAGCTTCGCGCCCTTCTTGATCAAGTCATGGCAACCTTTGCTGCGCGGGGAATCGATCCGGCCCGGGACGGCGAAGACCTGTCGCCCGGCTTCGACCGCCATGTTGGCCGTGATCAACGCGCCGCTGGAGAGGTTTGCCTCCACCACGACCGTCCCCAGCGTCATCCCGGCGACGATGCGGTTGCGGATGGGGAAGGATTGTTTGTCGGCGTTGCGGTTGAAGGGAAATTGTGTGATGACCGCGCCGTTCGCGGCGATGCGCTCGAAGAGTTCGCCGTTCTCCGGTGGAAAAACCAAATTGATGCCCGTGCCCAACACCGCCACCGTGCGGCCCTTGGCGCTCATCGCGCCTTGGTGCGCCGCCGTGTCGATGCCGCGCGCGCCGCCGCTCACCACCGTCACGCCCACATAGGCGAGTTGATACGACAACTTGCGCGCCACCTCCTGGCCGTAAGGCGTGGTCATGCGCGAGCCGACCATCGCCACGGCATTTTTATCTTTGGCGCTCAACCGGCCCTTTACGTACAGCACCACCGGGGGATCGTAAATCTGGCGCAACAACTCCGGGTACTCCTCATCCGATTGAATGAGGACATGGCAGCCAAACTCCCCGATGCGCTTGAGTTCGCCGCTCAGATCAATGGTTTTCTCCCAGTTGGCGATGGCCTCGGCCGTTTCCTCGCCGATGCCGCGCACATGCTGGAGTTGCTGCTTTGAAGCTGCCAGAATCGCCGGCGCTTCGCCAAAATGTTCAAGTAATTGCCGCACCCGCACCGGGCCAACGTGCTCGATGAGGTTCAGTGCGACCAGTGCTTCCCTGGAATCCATCCTGTTTGCATACCCAATTCCCTCACCCGACGCAACCCATCCCGTGAGCGGGGCCCGGGGCAGACGGTTATTCTACTCGAACTTGGAGAGCTCGGTTTTCCTGGCTGATATGGACTTGCCCGGCGCCGGGCCCGCCGGCTTCAGGATCTGCAACTCGTGGATGGACCAAAAGAGGCCCGACACAGAACCCGTCTGCGTGATGCGGATGAACCGTGCCTTGGTGGCGGGGAAGATGATCTCGGTGAGTGTGCCGGTGCCTTGACCCGTCGCGACGAGTTTGTCCCAGTTCCGGCCGTTGTTTGACAACTCGACCTTGTAGCCGCGCGGGTAATCCCGCGCGGAAGTCCGGCAATCCAATTGCAAGGCGGTGATGGTGGTCTCCGCCGGCAGTTCGATCTGGAACCACATGCCGGGCACCTGCGATTTGCCGGTGGAGTAGCGCGTCTTGAGATCGCCGTCAATCGCCAGCGGGGCGGTCCGTTGTCCGTCGCTGGCGGTGACTTTCCATTGCGCGCGGTTGGTCAACGACTGCGGCAAGGTGGCTTGCAGTTCTTCCAGCGTCCAAGGCTGGGTGCGGTTGCGGGTGGCCGCGCGCACCCGGGCGACATCGTTGGTTTCAATCAACGGGGCATTGTTGCCAAAGCTGTTGCGAATGTAAGAGGTGACGGCGGCGATCCAGGCGTCGTCGTTGCTCTCCATGGGGACCATCTGCGCTTCGTAGGTTTTGCCGCGCACCGGGCCGGTCAGGCCTTTGAGGACGACATTGATGATGCCGTCGCGATAGCCGGTGGCGGTTTTGGAGCCCGCCAGCGGCGGGCCCATGGTCACGCCGGGTTGGCCGCCTTGGAGCGGCATGCCCCGGCCATCCGGGCCGTGGCACGCGAAGCAGAGCTCCTTGTAAATCACCTCGCCGCGCTCCAGGACCTTCTTTTCAGCGGCGGTGAACTCACGGGCAAACGACGTGCGCGGCTGAAGCAATTGCAAACCGATTTCCTTCACGCCCCGCGCCGGATTGGCGGCGATGGTGGAACGAATCAGATTCTCCGCGTCCGGCCATTTCAACAAGTTGGCGGTCAGCATCACTTGAATGGCGACGTTGGGGTCGGGATCCTTGGCCAGCGCCTTGACCTCCGGGAGGAGTGATGGGTCGCCCTGCTTGTAAAGTGTCTCGCTCACGCGGATGGCGGCGATGCGGACTTGCGGATGCGCATCCTTCAAGCCCTCGCGGATCACGGACGGCTCCAGCGCATGAAGGCCATCCAAAGTCCAAAGCGCGTGGATGCGGGCCAGGTGATTCGTGCTGGTCTGCGTCATTTGAGTGAGGGCGGGCGCGATTGATTTATCACCGCGCAGAACCAGGAGTTTTTGCGCGGTATCGCGCCACCAACCGTTGGGGTGTTCCAAGTGCGCGACCAGTTGAGCGGGCCGTTCATGCCGCATGTCGGGCAATGGGCCGGGCTGGAAATCCTTGTTCACCAATCGCCAGATGCGGCCGCGACAAAAATACTTGTC
>JAQGOT010000659.1 GCA_028293465.1 Pedosphaera sp.
CACCACGCTGCGGTGCCTGGCCGGGATCATTCCGCCGACGCGCGGCACGGTTCGCATTAGCGGCCACGAGCTGGTGCGCGAGGCGTTGGCGGCGAAAAAGGAGCTGGCCTTTTTCAGCGATGAACCGCGTTTGTTCGATTACCTGACGGTGGAGCAGCATCTGGCGTTTACCGCGCGGATTTATCGGGTGGCGGATTATCAACAGATCGCGCGGCCGTTGCTGGAGGAATTGGAGATTGCGGACAAGGCAGACAAACTACCCGGCGAACTTTCGCGCGGCATGAAGCAGAAGTTGGTCATTGCCTGCGGATTGCTGCATTCGCCCAAGGTTATCTTTTTTGACGAGCCGTTGACGGGGCTGGATCCGCTGGGCATACGGCGGATGAAGGATTCCATTTTGAAGCGGGCCAAGGCGGGCGCGGCGATTATCATCAGTTCGCATCTCCTGCATCTGCTGGAGGAGGTTTGTTCGCATGTGCTGATTTTGAAGAACGGCCGGAAAATTGTCGATGGAACCCTGACGGACCTCCGGCGAAACTATGCCGAGCAATTTGGCGCTGGCAATCTGGAGGAGGTTTTCTTTCACGCCACGGGAGAAGCCGGCGTGCCTCCGCAAATCCCATGACCGGCGCGCTTATTTTTTTGCTGTATCAATCCGCGAAGAACCGCCTGCTGGCGCGCATCCGGCGGCTGAAGCAGCCCAAGTATCTCCTGGGCGCCATTTTTGGCGGGCTCTATTTTTTCTACATGTTCTTCGCCCGGTTTCTTTTTCATCCCGGGAGGTATCGGCCGCCGGGGGCGCTTGGCGGTGCCATCGGCGGCGGACAGAACGACGTTTTGCTGTGGGCATCGATCGGGGCGCTGGTGCTTTTCGTGGTCGTGGTTTTGGCCTGGGTGATTCCGCATGGACGAGCGGCGGTGGTTTTCACTGAGGCGGAGGTGGCTTTCTTGTTTCCGGCGCCGGTGAGCCGCCGGACGCTCATCCATTTCAAACTGCTGAAGCTGCAGCTCGGCATCCTGTTCACGGCCCTGCTCTTCACCCTGGTTTTTGGCCGGGCGCGGAATGGTGGCATGGCGTGGACGCATGCGCTGGGTTGGTGGATGATTCTTTCCACGCTGAATCTGCATCTGCTCGGCGCGTCCTTTGCCCGGACAATTTTGCTGGAGCGCGGCATCTCGAATTGGAAGCGTCGTGTCGTGGTCCTAACGTTGGTGGCGGCGTTGGCGGGCGGGGTCGCCGTGTGGGCCTGGCGAACGGTGCCGCCCCCGCCGCCTGCGGAGAATATTGCCGGTTTGGAAGACATCAAGTATTACGCTGAGACGGTGCTGCAAGCGGGCCCGTTGGTTTATTTGCTCGCCCCGTTCCGGCTCGTGGTGCAGCCGTATCTGGCGCCGGATCCCATGGCCTTTCTCCGCGCACTGGCGCCGGCGTTGGGTCTGCTGTTGTTGCATTACCTGTGGGTGGTGCGGTCGAACGTGGCGTTTGAGGAGGCGTCCGTGGAGGCATCGCGGAAAATGGCGGAGAAGGTGGCGGCGATTCGCGCGGGTAAACAGCAACCGTCCACGGGATCGAAGAAGCGCAAGCGGGCGCCGTTCAAGCTGGGCGCCACCGGATTTCCCGCGGTGGCGTTCCTGTGGAAGAACCTGATCGGGGCCGGGCAGGCGTTCACGTTGCGGTTCTGGTTGATGATGATTTGGATCGCCGTGGTGCTCGGGGTGGCGCTGGGCGCGAATGCGCGGACGGGGAATCTCGCGATGATGGTCTGGCCCATGATGGTGGCTTTTCTGGGGATGTCATTCTTGATCGGACCGCAATTGGTGCGGCAGGATTTTCGGCGGGAGCTCCCGATGGTGGACCTCCTCAAAACGTATCCGTTGCCGTCCTGGCAGTTGGCGTTGGGCGAGTTGCTGGCGCCCGTAGTGATTCTGACTGCCGTGCAGTGGTTGCTCATCTTGATGGCAGTGCTGATGTTGCCCAAGCATGGACCGGCAGAGATTCCGCCGAGCCTTCGCGTGGCGATAGCTTTCGCGATCGCGCTGGTTGCGCCGGGGTTGAATCTGGTGACGCTGTTGATTCCGAATGCCGCAGTGTTGCTCTTTCCAGGCTGGTTCCAAACCGGTCCGGATGGGCCGCAGGGGATCGAAGCGATGGGGCAGCGGCTCATCTTCGCGCTGGGGCAACTGGTCGTGCTTGTGGTGGCGCTGATCCCGGCGGGGGTGGTGGCCGGGCTGATTATTTTTCTCGGCCAATGGCTGGGCGGCCCCGTGATCGCCGTGCCGGTGGCCGCGGTGGCCGCAGCTCTCGTGTTGGCGGCCGAAGCTGGTTTGGGAGTGATGTTGCTGGGGAAATTATTCGAGCGGTTTGATGTGTCGTCCGAATCAACCCCGGGGTGAAGGCGCGGGTGGGGAATTGACCCCATACTCACACTCAGTTGAAAAGGAGCACACTCACCAGCGTAATGGCTGGATGCTTCGCCACCCATACCAAACGGTGCGAAGTGTTGGCCAAAAATGGGTGGTGACCTTTCCGTACATCAACCAATGTAGATTGGAAGCTGGCGTCAAAGGAATGAAGCCGGCGGCCTGACAACAAACCAGGCAGGACACCCTCATGCGCACCCCAACAACCCTCTTGAAAAGGAACACTTATGAGTTCAGTCCAATCGGCCCCTTCGGTCAGTCACAGCTTCACCATGCAATTGAATTATCCCAACGAGATCGGGATGTTCGCCCGCATTGCGCAGACCATTGGCGAGCGCGGCGGCGATTTGGGAGCCGTCGAAATTCTTGAACCCGATGCCAAGCTCATGACCCGGGGGATCAGCATCCGGGCCCGGGATGAAAATCACGTCGAAGAAATTGTCACGGCGGTGCGCGGTCTCGAGAAGGTGAAGATCGTTCAGGTTGCCGACCGCGTGCTGCGTTTGCATGCGGGTGGGAAGATTTCCATCCAGAACAAAATGCCGATCACTTCGCGCGAAACGCTTTCCCTCGCCTACACGCCGGGCGTGGCACGGGTTTCGTTGACGCTGGCCAAAGACCCGAGACGGGCCTGGGATTTGACGATCAAGGGGAATTCGGTGGCGGTGGTGAGCGACGGGACGGCGGTGCTGGGTCTGGGCGACATCGGGCCGGAGGCGGCCATGCCGGTCATGGAGGGCAAGGCGATGTTGTTCAAGGAATTTGCCAATATCGACGCGTACCCGATTTGTCTCCGGACGAAGGACCCCGAGGCCATCATTGAAACGGTCAGCAATCTCAGCGTCGGTTTCGGCGGGATCAACCTTGAGGATATTTCAGCGCCCCGCTGCTTCGAGATCGAAGAAAAATTGCAGCGACGACTGGACATTCCGGTATTTCATGATGATCAACATGGCACGGCGATCGTGGTGTTGGCCGCCTTACTGAATGCCTTGCGGCTTACCGGTCAAAAGCTCGCACAGCTCAAAATCGTCATTTCCGGGGCGGGGGCGGCCGGGGTGGCGATCACCAAAATGCTGGCCAGCGCGGGGGCAGGGGAGATTGTGGTTTGCGACCGGCAGGGCATCTTGCACAAGGGCCGGGCGGCTGAGCTGAATGCGAGCAAACTTTGGCTGGCGCGGAATACCAATCCTCGCAAGTTGCGCGGCACTCTGGCTGATGCCTTGAAAAATGCGCATGTCATTATCGGAGTGTCCGGGCCGGGGGTGGTGAATGCGCCGATGTTGAAACGAATGGCGGCAAGGCCGATCGTGTTTGCGCTGGCCAATCCCACT
>JAQGOT010000677.1 GCA_028293465.1 Pedosphaera sp.
ACTGAACATCGACGCGCGGTCGCGGCCGCGGCGCATCCCGCTGGCGGATGCGCTCGGGTTGCTCAACGCAGTCATTGTGGACCTCTCGGCTTTCAGCGGGATGGAGATGGAGAACATGACGCGCGGGCTGGGCTGGCGATTTCTTGATTTCGGACGAAGACTCGAGCGCGCGACCCACCTGGTCCAGTTATTCCGGGTGGGTGTTTGCCGCGAGCTCAAGGCCCAGGCGGTGCTCGAACCGGTTTTGGAGATTTTCGACAGCCTCATGACCTACCGGCGGAGGTATTATGCGAGCGTCCAACTGCCGTCCGTGCTGGAACTGCTGTTGCTGGACGAAGGAAATCCGCGTTCGCTCGCCTTTCAATTAAAAGCGCTGCAGGAGCACGCCGCAAATCTACCACGGGAGGCGGGCGGGGGCGGCGACAGCAATACGGAAAGGCGAGTGGCCGCGTTGTTCTCCCTGTTGCGCACGGCTGACCTGGGGGCGTTGACGCGACCGGAGGACCCGGATGCAAACGGAGCTTTGGATTCGCTTTTGACGGATTTATTGGTAGAGTTGGGCGTGCTTTCAACGCAACTGACCCATCATTATTTTACGCACACGGTGGCGAGTGTCAGCTAGACGGCATGATTTACGGCATCACCCATACCACGACGTACGAGTACAGCGATTCGGTTTCGCTCTCGCACCATGTAGTGCGCCTGCACCCGCGCGATTTGCGCCAGCAGCGATGCCTGGCCAGCGAACTGGAGATCCAGCCGCGCGCCGGGGTGAGGACCTCGCACATTGATTACTTTGGGAATCGGACGACTTTTGTGACGGTGGAAGGCACGCATCGGAAATTAGTGGCGACAGCGCGCAGCCGGGTGGAAGTAAAGGCAACGACGGTGCCGCGACCCACCGAGACGCCGACCTGGGAGGCGGTCCGAGATTTTTGCCTTGGTTACAAGGCGGATGACATACTGGAAGCGCGCGAGTTCATTTATGCCTCCCCCAAGATCGACAAGGATCCCGAGTTTGGCGCTTATGCGACACCTTCCTTCGATTCCCGCCGCCCGGTATTGGACGCGGTGCTTGACTTGACCGATCGCATTCATTCCGATTTCACCTTCGACCCCAAGGCGACAACGGTCGCGACGCCGGTGCGGGAGGTCCTGGAGTCGCGCCGCGGAGTGTGCCAGGATTTTGCTCAACTACAGATCGCTTTTCTGCGCGCCATGGGAATCCCGGCCCGGTACGTGAGCGGGTATCTGGAAACAGACCCGCCCGTGGGCAAGCCGCGGCTTACCGGCGCGGACGCCTCGCACGCGTGGGTTTCATTTTTTTGCCCGGGCATCGGCTGGATCGACGTGGATCCGACAAACAACCTGGTGCCATCCGACCGCCACATCACGGTGGCGTGGGGGCGTGATTACAGCGATGTGAGCCCGATACGAGGCGTCATTCTCGGCAGCGGTGAGCATTCGCTGAAGGTGGCGGTTGATGTCATTCCCCTAGCGGCAAGCGATTCAGATTCGTGATGACTTTAAACTATGAAATCCCAAATTCCGGCAAATGGCACGAAGCCATCGGTGGTTCGCGTTAGTGACATACTGATAGAAGGGATCAATTTGCGACTGGCGATGACCGGTTGCCCGACGTTCGGCAACGGCAGTCGTCTGCCCGGCCTCAGCGGGCCGATGTTTTCCCGGCAAAAAGAGACGATGCGGTTGCTGGCCGATTATCTTTGCCCGGCGGACTGGCGCATCCACGCGTTCCTCAGGGACTATCTTTATGACACCGGGATGGCGATAAAATTGCCGTCGCGCACGTTCGTTTTGGACAGTCCGGGACTGGCGCGGGAGTTGTCGCTGCCACCCGACCGGGATGAATTTGTGTCGGATATCATGCGCTCGTATCGCGTGCGCCAGGGCGTGTTGCACAATCCGGCGAACGACCGGCGCACGACCTTGGGGGTGTTTCATGTTGCGGAAGGCGGTTTGCCGATCCCCGATGACAAACTCGCGGTGCCCAAGGTGGTTTTTGCAAGATTGCTGGAACAGGCGCTGCAGCCACCGCAGGAATTGTTGCGGTTGCCCTTCACCTCAAGCCAGGCCGAGCAGGCGGAATGTTTCGTATCCTTGCTGCTGCGGCCGATTGTTTGTCCGGGCGTGCCAGGTTTCATAGAAGAAAAGTCGATGGAAGTTCGATTTCTGGCGCCGGGCAACCTGGTCAGCAATCTGGATTTTGTAGAAACGATCTTCGGCAACGCCGGTGATCCCTTTTTGCCGGAGAACGACGCGGGATTAGACGTGGCACACTGGACCGGCCATACCGGTTGCGTGATCCTGGCGCCGCACCTGGTGAAAGTGACGAAAAAATCCCTGGGCCTGCCGCACTGGGATGCGGCCACTGAACGCCAGCGGCGGGATGGGATGTGCTGGAAGCGCGAAGATGAATTTTACAACAACGGCTCGGCGTTCAAACTGACAGCGCGAGATGCGCACGGGGTGATCGTGACGATCATTGCCGACAACTATTACGGTTATTGCAAAAAGGAGGTCAAAACCCAGATCAGTTACGCGGCGAACCTTTTTGGGCTTTGTGAAGAGGAGCACGCCGGGGGCGCGCTGGTTTACACCAGCTACGATCTGGGTGAGGAATTTTACTCGGACAAGCATGTCCGTGACCGCGGGCATTCTTTCGAGGAGGCGGTCAGCTTGTGCGGTGAAGCCATGGAATTGCAGGCGGAGGGTTATGGCATTGACAAGCGATTTCCTGAGATCATTTATGTGCCGCAAGATGCGCGTTTTGATCTGCATCAGCAACGAGTCAGTTGGCGCGCGAGCGGTGGCGAGCAGGCCATCAAGCTGCTAGCGGACAAGATTTACGTCCGGCCGTCAGGCTATAAAGTGCAGATGGAAAAGCCACCCGGAAATCGGGCCTGGCGGCTGGTCGGAACGATCGCCGAGGGGACGCTCTGCCACAAGCCATCCACGGTGTCGGGCGGGGGGAAATCGGAAATTTCGAAGCCGATCACCGACGCCATGATCCAGGGGCCGGTGTTCGTGGCGGATTTTAAAAAGGATATCAACCAGGTGTCGAGATTGTTGCGGCGCGATTATTCCAGCCGGTTCAAGGATCCCGCGAAAAACGGCATCGACATGCGGCCCATCCTCAGCCCGGAGCGGTCGCTCGGGTCGGTGATCAAATTGCTGACACCCTCCGCGCGTGAATATTCCGTGGAGTATAACGAATGGCTCGGTTCCGTGCCGCAGTACATCATGGAATTGCTGTTTGTGGTGAAGCGGTTTTACCGGGCGGAGTGGGGTGATAAGTGGCAGCACCATTTCAGCGTTGATATCATCAACGGGACGCCGGGCAACGAATTGAAGTGCGACGGACGGAAGCTGGTCTCGAACTTCCTGCGGGTCGGGTATGATTCGGACGGTGCCTGGCGGGTGTTCGGCCTGCGGAAGGACTTTCATGCGGCGACCAAGTTGCAGATGGAGGATGACATCACCGCTTCCGTGGTGGTGCCGGTACAGGCGTTACGCGATTTGAATCCGGATTATGCGCAGCCCGCGGTGAAATTCGTGAAGAATTGCGAATCCCGATTGTTTCAACGTCCCGATGAAGCGGTGCATCGCGGTTACGACCGGCAAACGGAGAGCGATCTCGCGCAGCCCGGCAATTTTCTATCCAATTTCGAACCGTTGAGCGGCACCGATGCCGGGGAACTGGTGGAGGAGGCGATCGGGTTTGCCAAGTTCACCGAACCGATGCAGCGGGTGATTCTCGACACGTCCAAAGGCAACGGTCCGAGCTATTGTGTTTCCTCGGCCCATCCCCGGTTGGTGGACGGAAAGCCCTCCAAGAATCCCCGTTATTTGCAACTGCGGCCCGACTTGGTGAACCCACGCGACGCCTACCTGGCCGAGATGGCGACCCGGTTGCAGCGGCGTATCCCATTGAGTTCGCCTGTGCTGACGCCCGTGAACGCGGTGATGCCGGGCCGGCGGAATAATCCGCCCGATGAGGCGGCGGGCATCCGTCCGCTGGCCGTCTTCAATCCGATTCATTACATGGACTTCCCAGAGTTGTTCATGGAATTCATCTGCAGCATGACCGGCAAATCGCCATCGACCACGGGAGCGGGTTCGGAAGGGGCTTTGACCAAAGGGCCGTTCAACGCACTACCGCCGATCATCGACCTTAACGCCGCGTTGGTTTCTTATTTGCTGACCGGTTACAGCGCCTTCATTTCGGCGGCGGGTTGCGTGGGGCCGAACGTCCGGGTGGACCATGATATCAGCCTGCTGATCCCGGAGTTGTGGTGCCGCATGACGCCGGAGGAGCGCCAGCCGGCTTTTCTGATTGCGAACGGCTATTTCGAGAAGTGTGAGGATTTCGAGTTTCTCGGCAAAAAGGTGATGGCAAGCCGGTTGGGATTCCGCATGACAGCGGGTTTCGTGCGGACGTTCATCGGTCGGGTCTTCAGCCATCCCCATGTGGTTTTCACCGAGGAGATGCTCAGGCCGGAGAAACAGGACCTGGCTGTATTTGCCGATGGCATGGATAACATCGTGAGCACGCAGAAGCGCGTCGCCGAGAGTTATTTCAGTGATGGGAGCGTGGACCTGGCGGTTCCGCCCTTGAAGGCGTTGCTCCACATCATGGCCCGGGGGGAATATCAGGGGTGGGACATCAATCATCCTGATTTCCGGGCGCTGTTCACGCGCGAGAATTTGCTGAAGAGCGGGTGGTACGCGGAGCGATTGGCGGCGAAGCAACGCCATGACCTGAGCCTATGGCACCGCCACGCCGCCTATCTCGAGAGTTTCCTGAAGAAGGAGCACTACGCAGCCGAAGCGGAGCGTTTGGGCATCCAGAAGCGATTGGACCTGACATGGGGCACTTATCACGCGGTGAAGTCGCCTGATTATCTGGGGAAGCTGAACGGAACGATCGGGCTGCAACCGTTGCCGGGGTGAGGGGCGGGCGGTTTTCCTTATTTTGAGTGATTTCGTGTGCGTGGCTGTCAGAAGCTGTGACCCAAGGTGGTAACAACTCCCACGGCCGGCATGCGGCTCGAGCCATAAGATGGCGGCGCGCGGCGTGGCTGGGAGGTGAACGGGCGGCAGGATGCCGCCCGAACCGTCGGGCTAGAAGCCTGACCTACGTGGGGCGCGTTGCCCGTTTCCTCGGGCCTGCGGGACGGCAGCGGTCGGAACCGGCGGAGCGCTTGTAACTGACGTCTTGCTCCGGGAGCGGAAAGTTGATTGACTGTGAGGATTAAGATTTTGATTCGGCATTGCGTCCGCGTTTGACATTGCGGGATTGGTCGCTAGTGTGATTTGAAAATTCCATAACGTTTGAGCTGAACCGGAAAGGTTACTGTGGCAGAGAAAGACGACTATTTAGTTGATATCCTGATGGACCTCGGGTTTGTGACGGCCGAGCAGGTCGCCACCACTCGCGCGGAGGCTGCCACGTCGGGCGTCGGGTCGGTGGACCTGATGGTCGCCAACAAGCTGATCCGGCCGGCGGACGTTGCCCAGGCGAAGGCGGCGCATTTCGGTGCGGAAGTGGTCAATCTCGGCGATTTGAAGCTGGCGGATGATGTCATCGCGCTGATCCGGCGGGATATCGCCAAGAAATACCGGGCGGTACCGGTTTCGCACCACGGAAATACTATCACGGTGGCGGTGAGCGATCCTTCCGATCTTGATACGATCGACAGCCTGCACCATCTGCTGCGGGCGGATATTGAACTGAAAGTGGCGAGCGAGGAGGATATTGAGGCCGCGCTGAACAAGTATTACGGCGGGCGGCAGGGCCCCGATAACAGCCGGATGCAGGAGGCCATCCAGCAATTGACCGAGTCGGAAGTGGCGATCACGGTGGGGCCGGATGACGGGGTGGGGGTGGAGGTTGACGCGCCGATCATCAAGCTGGTCAACCAGTTGATCGTGGAGGCTTTCAAGCTGCGGGCGTCGGACATCCACTTGGAGCCGCTGGCGAAGATGTTTCGCGTGCGTTACCGGATTGACGGCATGTTGCAGGAAATGAAGAGCCCGCCCAAGCGGTTGCAGGCCTCGATCATCAGCCGGTTGAAGATTCAATCGAAC
>JAQGOT010000707.1 GCA_028293465.1 Pedosphaera sp.
CCACGTACCCGACGTCTCCCGCCTGAAAGTCCATCGTGCGAGCGCGGTTGCCTGTCGCCACCACAGTCATTCGTCCCTTGCCACTGATGTAGTATTGCCACTCGTCGGCGTTCGGGTGCCAGTGCAATTCCCTGAGCCCTCCCGGGCGAAGGGTGACCATGGCCATCGCAACCGTGGTTGAGACCTTGAACTTGCTCGAATCAACAATGCGCACCTCCCCGCCTTTCGTGCGCTTTGTCGGCGGCATTTCCATCGTGCGAAAAGCAAAATCCCTTGGTGACTTCCCCAGTGATCCCGCGGCTGCTTTCTGGTCGGCCTCCAGCGACCCGGGAACTTCAGTCTGGAAAATGAATAACTCTTGTCGGGGGAGATCCTTGAAAGCCTGCTCGGCAACGCCGAAGTTTTTTGACAGCACCTCGCGCGGTATGTGCGCCATGGAATCGCTCAGCAGCACCGTGTCTGACTCCGAAAAATCTCCGTCGTCGAACACCAGCAGGAATTCCGTGCCGTCCGGCTCGAGTCCCTGAATCGAATGGGGGATCCCGGTGGGGAAATACCACAGGTCGTTTTTCTTCACATCCGCCACAAAACTCCTGCCCTCCGCATCAATCGCAGTGATCCGCGCCGTCCCGTACAGTATGATGGCCCATTCGGCGGCGGTGTGCCAGTGCAGTTCGCGGACCCCTCCCGCCGTCAGCCTCATGTTTACGCCTGCCATGGATTCCGAGACCGGCAGTTCCCGAATGGTCACCTCCCGTGACCACCCGCCTTCGTAAACCCGCTTGTTCGCAAAGGAGAACGGATACTTGAACGTTCGCACCAGGCTCTTGGAGTCCGTGTCGGGCGGCCACATGGAATCCGGGTTCTGGCCATCAAGCACCGGATTGCTTGGGCCAGGATCACTCCTGCTGCGATCCGTCTTTTCCTGACCCGCAGCGCGGATGGCCGGCGCCATCCCGGCGGCGGCCAGCGCCGCGGACCCAATTCCCAGGAATCCACGCCGCGTGAACTTGTCGCGCGTTACGGACCTCGCATTTCCATCCGTGATTGAAATTTGATTGGGATTCTCCATAGTAACTGAGTTTCGCACACGTCGGGCCAGTTATCGAGCAAATAAATTGCCATGTTTAAATCCTTCGCCATGAAATCCATCTCCCTTGGGTGTGCACTGCTGGCCTTGGCCCTCTTGACGGCAGCCTTCGAGAAACCGCGTCCGCAGGAGAGGTCCTCCGGGCTCAAAGACGCGACGATTTTGATCATCCGCCACGCCGAGAAACCGGACAGCGGCACCGACTTGACGCCGGTGGGCCAACAACGAGCGAAAGCCTACGTCCAATATTTCAAAACCTTTACCATCGACTCCAAGCCGTTGAACCCGGACGCTCTTTTCGCCGCCGCCGATTCCGAAAAGAGCCACCGCCCACGCCTCACCCTTGAACCGCTCAGCAAAGCCCTCGGGCTGAAAATCGATGACCGTTTCAAAGCCAAACAATTCCAGGAACTGGCTCAGGCAATCCAGGCTGGTGACCCCGGCAAGCATATCCTGATTTGCTGGCATCACGGAGCCGTTCCGGAACTCCTCAAGGCGTTCGGAGCCGATCCCGCCAACCTTCTCCCCGATGCCAAATGGCCAGACCCTCAATTCGGATGGGTGATCCAGTTGCGCTATGACCAAGAGGGCGTTCTAATTCCTGCAGCGAGCAAGCGCATCGACGAAAACCTGATGCCTGAGGACTCCAAATAGAAAGTGCAGCGGGTCTTCGCTGTCTCCGGTGTCCGATGAAGAGGGTATGTCGGCAAAGCTCAAAGGACAGGATCTGCTTCAACCGTGGGCCCGTTTTGATCCGACCGCCGCTCCTTTTGTGTGTTGATTGGCAAGCGGACCGGTGCTTGTCTTTTTGAGATACATGACGCCATTGGGAAAGTCGAATGTAACCAGGTGACGCGCCAGGAATCTCAGTCCAATTACGTTTGCCATCCCGCCCACATCCACTTTGAGGTCCGTATAGGTTTCGCCGTCCCAATCACATTGCGGGGCAATCAAATGCCGGTGCAGTTTTTCCGCGAACGGGACCGTTTCCACTAAAAAGTTTCTAAGCCGTATCCAGAAGTGTCCTTGGACTACGACCTTTTCAACCTGGCCGTCATAAAGCAGCCCGGTATCGATCAATGCATCGGTGTTTGTTCCTCCGGTAAGGCTTAAGTGATGAATAACGACGCGGTTCCCTTCCAGTGTCAGGGGATAGGCTTTGCCCAATTCGGCGGTATTGAGTTGATCGGGATCCAGAAAGCGGATCTTCCCGGCTTCAAAATCCAGTTGAATGCAATACTGACGCAGGCAGTCCATGCCGAGAATCCCTTTGATGCGGCGGCCCGCAACCAATGACAGCATCTTGAAACCACTGGTAACCGTGTTGCTCCCGGTCATCAGGGGAGTGGTTCCCGAATAGAGCTTGGGCATCGTATAAACGTGTGTTTCCACTTTGTCACCCCAGTGATCGATCATTGCTGCGCCGAGGGACTTTCCCAATTTTGGTTCCACGAATTTGTCGAAGCCCGTGAATGTCGCTCCGGTGTCCATAAAAAAGGGCAACTCCTCGCCACTCTCCAACCGAAGCGCCACAAAGAGCCAATTTCCACGGCCAGCATCTTTGTTCATCGTCACATCAGCAGGAAGCTGCGGATGGATCGGGTCCGCTGCCGCGTGAGAGCAAATGAACAGCAGGGTAAAAAGTGTGGCGAGCGTGCGAGGCGTCAGGATTGTGTTCATGTTAGGAAACTGTTGGCGCAGCCGCCCGTTATCCTGTTGCACGCACCGGTTCTCTTCTCGCGGGCAGGCGTGCTCAGTTTCGAAGCCGACACACCAGGGCCCGGTTCCGGGAACTTTTTGTGCAACGTGGCGTCGATCACACCTCTGACATCACTGAAGCTATTTTGTTCAATCGGCATTACCACCACCCCCAAGGCACTCCGCGTGCGCGATTTTGCCACAAAACCACTTCGAGGTTGAAGAAAGGAAACCGGCGTCGTTCGTCGATCAATGCCCATGGCGGTGATGCAGGTCCGGGTAATGCGGGTGCGCGTGGGCTAGTTCCTCATGCCGATGCCAATGGCTGTGCGGTTCGCCCGGCGGATCATTCGGCCCGTGTGGGTGTTGATGGTGCTCGTCGTGATAATGCAGATGCTCGTGCTCCATGGATTCATGCTGATGCACATGCTCGTGGTATTCCGAGAGGTGCAGCCAAACACCCACCGCCATCAAGGTGCCGGCGATGAGGAGTGCCGGTGTTACCGGGTCGCGGAAAAACAGCAACGCGATGATGGCTCCGGCGAATGGCGCAGTTGAGAAATAAGCTCCCGTCCGGGCGGCGCCCACATGGCGCAACGCCAGGACAAACAGCGTCAGGCTGATTCCATACCCAAACAACCCGATCAAACCCGTCGCCAGCAGCGTCGGCAGGCCGGGTAATTTGCTCCCCAACCCAAGCGCCAGCATCGTGTTGACGCTTCCCGCCACCAATCCCTTCAGCATCGCGATCTGGACCGGATCACCCGCCGAAACTTTGCGCGTCAGGTTATTATCAATCGCCCAGGCGAGGCAGGCGCCCACGATCGCCAACGATCCCCACGGCGAACCCGAAACCGGCCGTCCCACCCAGCCCAACACCACCCCGCCGCCCGCGATCAAGGCCATCCCCGTCGCGATCCGTGCGTCAAAGTTCTCCTTGAAAACAATCCACGCCAGCAGCGCCGTGAACACTCCCTCCAGATTCAGCAACAACGAGGCATTGGTCGCGGGCGAGTCCCGCAAGCCGAACAGCAGGAGGATCGGCCCGATCACGCCGCCCACGAGAAACGCTCCCGCCAACCACGGCAGATCCCGGCGCGTCAGGCGCGCCTCTTTGGCCGGCCGGTCACTGTGTCGGCGAAACACCCAATACACCCCCAACCCCAGGCCGGACGCCAGGTACAGCAGTCCAGCCAT
The DNA here is from genome assembly GCA_028293465.1 of Pedosphaera sp. Classification (GTDB taxonomy): domain Bacteria; phylum Verrucomicrobiota; class Verrucomicrobiia; order Limisphaerales; family Pedosphaeraceae; genus JAQGOT01. The sequence continues at coordinate 3,986 of JAQGOT010000707.1, forward strand.
GAGCATGGGATCGATTTTGGGAAGGAAATGCTTCGCGAGCGGGGTGCTCGCTCCAAACAACAGCGCGGCGAGCAAGGCAAACAGAACTCCATTCCACTTTCCCAACACTATCTTTGTTTCACGACGGCTCAACTCTACCGCAAGCTAGAACATGGAGCCTTCAAGTCAAGCTGCGCGAGCTGCGGGCGGATATGACAGGTCACGAGAGTTCTTCAATACCCCATCCGCCCGCCCGTCGCTCACGGTCCGAACGGCAGGGTGACATAAATACCATAAATCGTTTTGTCACCCGTGTTCTTGCCGTTGAAGTTTTGCGCCAGGTAAAATTGAAAATGCCGGGCTTTCCGATCGGTGTAGCCAATGCCGAGTTCGTACAATTGGTTAAACTCCTTGATGTTCGTCGAGTAAACGATGGTGTTGCCGGAACCGCCGATGTCCTCCCCGCCGGTGTTCTGCTGGTGCCGGTAACCGGCATCGAAGTTGAGCCCCTTGTAGTTCTGGAAAAAGCCGACCGAACCGAACGCATCCCCATTGCCTCCGCTCCGGAAATCGCGGTAACCCAGGTTCCCATACATGCCAAAGCCCTCCCAACCAAAACTCTTGCTCAAGAGCACAGACGGTTCAACCCCCACCGATCCCGAACCCGGCGCAAATGGGAAGTCCCGCTGGTAAGTGCCGCGATAAATGCCACCCGCGCGCACCGTCAGGGTGGGGGTGAATTTCGATTCGGTATTGGTTTCATTCAACACCTGCCAGCGCAGCCCGAATGTCACATCCATCAGGCCGCTCGTCGAGATCACGCTGCCGGGCGGTGTGCTGAACGAACGCGTCGCCAAGCTCGTGTAACCAAGCAGCAAATCGGCGGCCCAATTCTGCTTGATGCCGTATTCCAACAGCACCATGCCGTTGTTCTGGTCGAACCCGTGCCCGCCACCTTGGATGATGTTTTCCTTGCGGTCGCCGCGCCAGATCCTTTCAAACTCGGTATACTCGTACCACGGGGTCACCCACCACTGCTTGGCCTCGGGCAGCCAGACCGCCTGGGCAAAGGGTTTGGCGGGCAGATTATCCGACGCGCGGACAAATGGCAGCGTGCCAAATGAAAGTCCGATGCAAAGGGCAATGATCTTACGCATGTGTAGTTCATAATCGCCGCGATGGTCTAACGGCACCGGTGAAGTGCTTGTAGAGGTAAGGCGTTACAAAGTCAATAAAATAGCCATGCCCGCATCGCAAAAATGCCCGCGTTGGCATCAAAAAACCTCCCGTGCCACACCCTCGCCCGCTCACTGGCTCACCCACTCAGCCACCCGCCGCTCCACGCTTGCGTGACAGTCGCCACGGACAGTAAACTCTTCCCATGTCGCACGCTGACTTTGTCCATTTACATCTGCACACCGAGTTTTCATTGCTCGATGGTGCCTGCCGGCTTGACCGGCTGATGGACAAAGCCCACGAACTCAAGATGCCCGCCCTGGCCATCACCGACCATGGTGTGCTCTACGGCGCGATCGATTTTTACCAGGCGGCCCGCGCCAAAGGCATCAAGCCCATCATCGGTTGCGAGGTCTATGTCGCCCCCGGCAGCCGGCACGAGAAGAAAAGCGCCAATGGTGGCCGCGATGTTTATAATCACCTGGTGCTGTTGGCCAAGGATGAGATCGGTTACAAGAATCTCATCAAGCTCACCACCGACGCGCATCTGGAGGGCTATTACTACAAGCCGCGCATCGACAAGGAACTGCTCGCCGCCCACAAGGAAGGCTTGATCGCGCTGTCCGGCTGCCTCGCCAGCCAGATCCCGGAGAGCATCCTCAAGGACCAACTCCCCAAGGCCCGCGACACGATCGATTGGTTCAAGCAAACGCTCGGTGCGGAAAATTTCTACCTCGAATTGCAGAATCACGGCATTCCCGAGCAGGCCAAGGTCAACCGCCAGTTGATCCCCTGGGCCAAGGAGTTCGGCCTCAAGCTAGTGGCCTCCAACGACGTTCATTACGTCGATAAGAGCAATTCCCACGCGCATGACTGCCTCATCTGCATCGGCACGCAAACCATGCTGAGCGACACCAAGCGCATGACCTACGTGCCGGAGCAGTTTTACCTCCGCTCCGCCGAGGAAATGAAGGCGCGCTTCAGCGAAACGCCTGAGGCGGTGACCAACACGCTGGAAGTGGCGGAGAAATGCAACCTGGAAATCGAGTTCGGCAAGCTCCATTACCCGGTCTTCCATCCGCCCGAGCATTACACCCGCGAAGGTTACCTGCGCAAACTGCTCGCGGAAGCGTTGCATCGCCGCTATGGCATCCATGCCAAGGCCGAGGGTGAGGAGTTCGTCATTGAAAAAATCGACGATGCCCGCCGCCTCCCCACCTTCAAGCCCACGGAGGAGCAAACCCGCAATCCCCAATCCCCGATCCAAGATCTCGAGGACCTGGCCGTGGCCGCCGCCGTCAAAGCGGTCATTGACCGCCTGCAACTGGAGATGAAGGTCATCGAGAAAACCGGCTTCATCAGCTATTTCCTCATCGTCGGTGACTTCGTCGCCTACGGCCGCGAGCACGGCATCTCCTGCGTGGCGCGCGGTTCCGCCGCCGGTTCCATCGTCACGTTCCTGCTCGAAATCTCCAACGTGGACCCGATCCGTTACGGATTGCTCTTCGAGCGCTTCCTCAACCCCGAACGCGTCAACCCGCCTGATATCGACATCGATTTCGCCGACGACCGCCGCGCCGACGTCATCGAGTACGTCCGCAAAAAATACGGCAACGATTCCGTCGCCCAGATCATCACCTTCGGCACGATGGGCGCCAAATCGGTGGTGCGTGATGTGGGTCGCGTGATGGGTTTGAGCTATGGCGATTGTGATCGCCTCGCCAAGATGATCCCCACCGATCTGAAGATGGATCTGGCCAAGGCGCTGAAGCAATCGCCCGAACTCAAGGCCGCCTACGACACCGAGGAAGTCACGCGCGAGTTGATCGACACCGCTTTCGTCCTGGAGGACATCACGCGCAACGCCTCCGTGCATGCCGCCGGCGTGGTGATCGGCGACCAACCGCTGGTCAACCTCCTGCCCCTTAAACGGGATGAAGACGGCACGTTGGTCACGCAGTACGCGATGAACCCGGTCGGGGAGCTCGGCCTGCTCAAGATGGATTTTCTGGGGCTGAAGACCCTGACGGTGATCCGCAACACCTGCGAGATGGTCAAAGCCACCAAGGGAATCGATGTCCCCATCGACAACCTGCCGCTGGACAACGCCAAAACCTACGATCTGCTGAACCGCGCGCAAACGCTGGGCGTGTTCCAATTGGAATCCAGCGGGATGCGCGATTTGTGCCGCAAGTTCCAGATCAGCTCGGTCGAGCACATCACGGCCTTGATCGCCCTCTATCGTCCCGGCCCGATGGACCTGATTCCGGAATTCATCAAGCGCCGTCATGGCGAGGTGAAGATCGAATACGAACATCCCTTGCTGGAACCGATCTGCCGCGAGACCTACGGCATCATGGTGTACCAGGAACAGGTCATGCAGGCGACGCAGTTTCTGGCGGGTTACACGCTCGGCAGCGCGGATTTGCTCCGCCGCGCGATGGGCAAGAAAAAGGTCGAGGAAATGCAGAAACAGCGCGACACCTTCGTCAAGGGTTGCGCCAAGACCAACGGCATTTCCGCCTCCAAGGCCAATCAGATTTTCGACTTGCTGGAGAAATTCGCCGGTTACGGCTTCAACAAATCCCACGCCGCCGCCTACGCCATCGTCTCCTATCAGACCGCCTACCTGAAGGCCAATTACCCGGTTGAGTTCCTCAGCGCCATGATGACGAACGACATGAGCGACACCAAGAAGCTCAGCGAGTTCATCAGCGAGGCGCGCGTGGTGGGCACCGAAGTTCTCCCGCCCGACGTGAACGAAAGCCAGGTCGTCTTCGGGCCGGCGCGCAATGGCCAGGTGATCCGTTTCGGCATGGCGGCCATCAAGGGCGTGGGCGAAATCGCGGTCCAAAGCATTCTCGACGCGCGCAAAACGGGAGGTGAATTCACCTCGCTCGCCAACATGTGCGAGCGGGTCGATATCCGCACCGTCAACCGCAAGGTGCTCGAAGCGCTCATCAAATCCGGCGCGTGCGATGCCTTCAGGGAGACCCGCGCCACGCTGTTCGCGCAAATTGACCGCACCTTGACCCGCGCCGCGGGCATCATCTCGGATCGCCAGCGAGGCCAAAGCTCGATGTTCGGCATGATGGAGGACAAAACGGCCGCCAAGCCGGAAACCATCGCCAAGCTGCCCGAATGGCCGCAGCACGAACTGCTCGCGGCGGAGAAGGAACTGCTGGGGTTCTACGTGACGGGCCATCCCCTGACGCCCTACGCCCCGCTGCTCCAGAAATACGCCCTCACCAACACCGCCGGCTTGGCCGCACTGGCCAACCGCAGCCTCACGCGCATCGGCGGGCTGGTTGCCGCCGTGCAACACGGCGTTTCCAAGAAGAGCAACAAGCCTTACGCCATGGTCACGCTCGAGGACCTCGAAGGCTCGGTGCAGATCCTCTGCATGAACGAGAACTACGACAAATACCGCGAGTTGCTCAAGCTCAACCAGGCCATCCTCGTGGTGGCCGAGGTCAATACCGGTGACGACAAGCCCAAGCTTTTCCCGCAGGAAATGATGGCCCTCGTGGACGCGCCGCGAAAATACACGAAGCAGGTCCATTTCCGGCTGCACACCGGCAAGCTGGCGCCGGAGAACATGATCTCGCTGCAAGAGCTCGCCCGCGCTTATCCCGGCAAATGCCCGCTCTTCCTCTGCTTCACCCGACCGACCGGCGAGATCATTTTCATCGAGACCCACGAAAATTTCTCTGTGGCGCCGTCGCTGAAACTACAACAGGCGGCCAACGAACAGTTCGGCGACGAAACCTATTACGCCAAGGTGGACAACTCCCTCCCCGAGCGCACCCCGCGCCGCTGGGAAAAGCGCCCCGACTCCGGCGGCGACGAGTAGTTCTGCTGAAATCTGAAGGCCTCAACCTCCGCCCTTCACGCGTCCGAGTCCCAGGGCGAGCCGAACGCGTCTCCGGAATCAACGAGCCGAAATGACGGGTTCGAGTCGGGCCGCAAGCATCGAAC
>JAQGOT010000717.1 GCA_028293465.1 Pedosphaera sp.
AGGACACGAATAAATGTTCCTTTTCCACCCCCAGCAGTCCCGCTCAAAATAATTAATTTTTGGGCGTAATTAATTCCAAGTAGGGCCAAACCGCACCAGGTCTGCAATAAGCTCAAATCCTCTTCGCTCAGAGCCGGACGCATTAATTGCTCAAGAAATAATGGGCATTTCGCAGAGCAATCAAAATTCACGCTCAATTTATTTCGTCGCCGGAATTTGGGGCTGAAAGGCAATAGCTTTTTGTCCTCAATTCGCAATACCCCGTTATTGCAGGTAATGAATTTACAGGATTCATCGGCAAAATAATCAACCGGAACGGCTAATAATCCCTTTGCCCGTTTAATTATTCCGACCAAACTCGCAGAATCCCGCAAATTAAATTCCAGCTTTTTGGTGTCTGTGCCTTCCTTGCAGGCTCGGGCGCATTCTAATAATAGCTGACTGAGCTTGGCGGATAATTCAGCCTCTCGTGTTTCCCCGTAAATGCCCTGATTGGGAATATATGTGTAAAACCGATCTTCGGCAGGCATGTAAACCGTTGGCGTTTCTGGCATCCCCTCAGCCCCCAGGCAAGCAGCAAAAAAGTCCTCGCCGATATCCCGCACTACGGGTTTTCCGTCCTTGTTCTTCTCCTCTTGGACCGCTTCCCCGTATTTCTCGGATATTCCGGGGAATTTATTGCTAAAGAATTGCGAGGGAATATCCGCAATTAATGTTTCACTGGGCATTTTGGCATCCTTTTCGGGGTTTATATTCGGGAAATATTCGGAATTATTCACAATGCCCCTCCATTTAAATCCAAATAAACCAGAGCTTGGACTTTATCGCCCCGCTTCGCCCCCGCCAAACGGCAGGGCTGGCTAGGCTTGAACATGGCCGGATCACAGCCGAGCGCCGGAAGGATTATTTTCAATTCTGCTTCCACGGCACTGGAAAGCGGAAATTCAAACCACCCGTGCAAACTCTTGCCCGCCGTATCGACAACAGCCCGTAGGCGCAAAAACTGGCTGACCCATCCGAACACAGCGCAAATTTCAGGTTTGCTCAAATAATCGCTTTCGATCACGAGAAAGCGCCGAGAAGCCACGTTGTCTTTGCTTCGCGAGAATGCGCCCGGCTTGAATGTGCTTGGACAGGTGAACGAGCCCGGTGCCTCCTTTTCCTTCATCCAATCAGTAACGAGCCGGAAATTGTGTGCGTGTCCTGGCCCGGAGTCCGCTACATCACCAATCCAAACGATATCCTCCAGCCGAAACAGACTCAGCATTAAGCGCCAGTCCCCTTCCGGCTCGCTCAATAGCCGCAAAGGAGATTGTTCGAAGAGGTTTGCCGGTTCTGTGTCGTATTTGGCAAGGATTTGAGCTTGAGAGTCTTCGGCTCGCTTCTTGAGTCTCTCAAACGAGGCCCTTTCAAGCTGGCGAGCGGTTTCTAGGCCGCTTCGGGCTGTCCTGCTGTGCAGGGTCGCGCTGCACACTGTCCCGCTTGCTAGGGCGCTTCTAAAGCGCCGGTTGGCGCTCTCGATTTGGTCCCGGCAGGACGTGTGAAAGCAATGCACAGTGGGAACACCCGAAACAAAAACCGTGCAATCCACGCTTTTTGTTGGCCGGGTATGCAGCGAACGCCCAGGACAGGAGCAATAGCCGCGTTCGGTGTCTATCCACTCCACCGCCCCAAAAAGCGTTTCCGCCAATTCCTTGGGTGTTTTCATTGGAGGGAGGTTTTAAGGAATCTTTCGATTTCCGAGGTGGGGATGAGCTTATGCCGGAGGGCGGTTGAGCTTCGAAGCAGACCGCGTTTAAGCAGTCTGTGGATCGTGATATAGGAAACGCCAAGAATTTTGGCGGTTTCCTGCATTGTGTAAGCCAGCCGCGGAAGCGGTTGGTCCCTGTTTTCTGATGTTTGATTAGGCAATATGTTGTTCATACTGCCCATCTATTTATACCCCTCTTTTTCTCAAAGCTACGAGTGTACTAATGGCTCATTAGTAAATGCGAATTTATTAAACGATGATTAAAAAATTCGGGTACATCTCAGAAAAAAGCCAAGGATCAAGCCGTTGCCTTTCCTTTTGCACTGCGTCAAACAGCTTCCTTGAAAGGATTTTCCCTTGTTTTTTCGCTACGCTAATCGCCGATCTTTCTGAATCGGAGCAAATCTGGGTTTCGCATTCCTGTAAATCTAACAACTCGTGACTACGCCAAGAGACTGGACGGTTTTTGCGGCCTTGGTTTTTCTTGGGCGGTTTGACACCTTGGGTAAAACGCACGCCGTGAATATACTGGAGGAATGATGCCGATAGCTCCGCATCGGAGCAATTCAAGTTCCATTGGAGAAGCGCATCGGAGCGTGTCCACCCGTCCTCGGTTCCCTGCCCTTCGCGAAGGGCATTCCTGAATGGACCAGGGCGAAATACGTCTTCAAGGCTGGGCAGTATCTGCCGTTCAAAATCCGCCAGCCTCCCAAAAGATGGTAAATTGACTTTTCGATTTACTCTCCGAATGAGTTCATAACCCCAAGCAAAACGCTCTATTACATTCTTCCAATTTGCTCCGAGGGGATGAGGCATTCCCCAGATTTTCATATTTTCTTCCCGTGTCCTGTGGTACTTCGCATCCTTCCACCACCAGCCATATTTATTGGCAAGGTCAGACGCTTCTTTCCCCTTCCCACTCATGCTATGTGCGCTCCCTCGGTGTTTAAAACATTTTCTCGCCTAATATTTGAGAAGCTCACTTTTTGCGCCATCGCGGTAGAATGGTGATCTCGCAAATGCCCGTAAACGCGCATCGCCAAAGCCCCCCCGTCTTTGTGCCCAAGCCAACGTGAAACGGTTGGAATATCCACGCCTGATTCAATGCAGCGAGTCGCAAACAAATGACGCAAATCGTGATGTGTAATACGAGTCATCCCAACCGCCTTCGCCGCCCTGTCCATTGCTTTCTGGCATTCGTGGACGTTCATTACTTGCGCGCTCAACGGTTCGTCCGGTTGCAACGCTCTCAGCCGCTTCAGAAGCTGCGTCATCTCTGATATCATCGGAACTCGTCTTGGCTCTCCACTGCCCTTGGTGCCTGTTTCCGGTTCCCCCCGGACCGTGATAATACTGTTTTTAAAGTCGCAGTCCCCCCAAGTTATGAATTTCGCTTCTGTCACCCGGAAACCACCAAAGGCTAGAAACCGGACGAGATTAGCGCAAGGCTTAGAAAACCCACTTCCGCTGGTCTCAATTTCTTTAACGAATGCCTCAAACTGCTCCGGCTCGGGCAGTCGAAGGGTCTTGGCGCGTTCCGTGGCTCGCTTGACGGCACGAACCGGGTTGTCATACCGCGCCCCGGATTCGATGCCGATTTCGATAATGTTTTTGAGAATTCCCAGACTGTGATTAAACGTGGTGGCTCCCAGTTCCTTCCCAAAACCCGTTGCCCAAGTCAGGCACTCGGCTTTTGTGATCCGAGCTAAGTCCTGTTTTTCCAAACCCGGCCATGACTTCAAAATCGAAGCAATCCTTTCCTGATGGTAGGTCTTTGTTCTTGGCTTCAAATCGCGTGAATTCTCGATCCGTTGCTTGTAAACCGCCAAGGCATCGCCGAAACACATACGCCCCTTCATAACGGCTTCGATACTCCCCGCCTTTTGGCGTTCCTTTTTTACCTCATCCCCCAGGCGCATCTGTGCTACTGTTACCCGGTCGGTTTTGAGGCTTCGCCAAACAAGCTTGCCCTTTACCCGGAATCGTGCATAAAACATTCCTGATGGAACGTAGCGAACTAGGTTTGAATACTGAGTTTTTTGCCAGATTGGCTCTGGCTTTTTCTCACTTTGGCTCTTGTTCATTGCCGGAGTATAGAAAACCAGTATATAAACCGTCAAGTTCCCACTTTTCTTACGCTTGTAAGTAGCGTATTGATAATTGTTTGCGCCCGTAGCTCAGTTGGATAGAGCACCTGCCTTCTAAGCCGGTGGTCGTGCGTTCGAATCGCACCGGGCGCACCATTTTCCAGTCCGTCTTAAGCGCGCCAAACCATCATCCATGCTAACCCTCGAATACCTCGCCGATTTGCTCGCCCAACACCGCTCCGCCGGCCAGGCCCGCGTGAAGGAATTCCGTATCGGCGACCAGGCCTTCGCCTTCAACTCCAGGCCCGCCGTCATGGGCGTGGTCAATCTTTCCACTGATTCCTGGTATCGCGAGAGCGTTTGCCTCTCCGCCGAACAAGCCATCCAGCGCGGCAAGGTCCAGCACGAGCAGGGTGCGGACATCATCGACGTCGGCGCTGAATCCACCCTCGCCCACGCCGCCCGGGTGGACGATGCCGGCCAGAACAGCAAGCTCCTGCCGGTCATTCGCGGCCTGCGCGCGGCCAACATCCTGGTCTCGGTGGAAACGTATCAACCCGCCGTGACCCGCGCCTGCCTCGAAGCCGGGGCCAACATTTTGAACCTCACCGGCACCGACCGCAGTGATGAACTCTTCCGCATGGTCGCCGCGCACGACGCCGCCGTGATCATCTGTTACGTCCAGGGCAAGAACGTCCGCGAAGTGGGCGATTTCAACTTCACCGCCGACTCCACGGCGATGATGCGCGACTACTTCGCCCGTCAAATTGAGATCGCCCAGCGCAACGGCGTGGAAAAAATCTTCATCGATCCCGGCCTCGGCTTCTACTACCGCAACCTGCAGGACAGCGCCATCCGCGTGCGTCACCAGATGACCACCTTCCTGAATACCTTCCGCCTCCGGGAGCTTGGCTTTCCCACCTGCCACGCCCTGCCCCATGCATTCGAGTATTTCGGCGACGAAGTCCGCTCCGCCGAACCTTTCTTCGCCGTGCTCGCCGCCTTGGGTAAGACCGATCTGTTCCGCACCCACGAAGTCCCCCGCATCCGCGCCGTGCTGAAAACCCTGAAAAACTTCTGATCCCTTCCTAATGGGTGCTCTTAGTTTTTCGTGCGATAGAAGCGCGTCGGCGAATTCGTCACTGGGTCGATCACTTCGAAAATTCCGTTCGTGCGAGTCACCACGAGATCAAGCCAGTTGCTGAAATCCGAGCTGCCCTGCATGACAAAGTTTCCAGGATCAACGTTCAGTTGAAATTGCCGGTGATTGGCCGGCAACACGGCCCAGGCGTTAATCCTCGGCGGCGGGTTCTGCACCAGGATTTGCAAAGCGACCACACCATTTTGGGTGTCGAGCGCCACAATCCGCGTGCCGTCCGTGTCCACTCCTCCGCCAAAGTTGGAATTGCTGCTGTTCGTGCCGGAGCCGAAAGGCAGAAAATAAAAATTCGAAACCACCAACGGCGAGGCGGGGGAGGAGATGTCGTAAACTTTCACGCCATGCCCGGAGTTGCTGGCGGTGTTATCGTCGATAACGCCGGCGATCAGGCTGTAATTCGTGACCAGAGAAATGGCGAGCATGTTCACATCCAGCGGCGCAATGCCGCTGGATGTCGATGCGCTGCCGGCGGCGACATTATAATTGTAAATGTTGCACGCATTGACGCCGCGATTTTTGCTGTAAAAAGTGCCGGCCCCGAGCAAGTGCAGGCCGCGCGAAAACTCGCCCGCCGGCACCACGGCATCCGGATTGATCATGTTCGCGACGAAATTTGTGCCGTCGCCGGTGGTGAACAAAACGGCGTTCGTCGCGCCGGAACCTGAAGCCACAATGCGAGTGTTTACGCCTGCGCCCGTGACGGAAAAGCTGTCTCCCCAACGCACCGTTGTGCCGCCGCCGGGAGCGCCGGAATAAGCCACGGTTGCCGTCGCTCCTTCGCCAGACCAACGGTAAATGACAAATGGCGACGTGCCGCTCGCAGTGGTGAGGTTGGCACCGTAAATCACACCATCATCGGCGACATCGATTTTGTTCAGCAGAAAAGTGGCCGGACTGCTGACGCCGCCCGTGTTCATGGTGCCAACCTGAGTGCCGGTGTTGCCATCGAGCACAAAAATTCCGAGGCCGCCCGAAATCAGCGCTGAACGACTGACCAGCAACACATGGCCGGTAAGCGGATTGATACAGATGCCGCGCTCGGTATTGTTGGAAGTCACGTAAGTGCGCGAACCGGCCTGGATGTTCCAGATGTTCGTGAGCTGGATCGTGGGACGGGCGGTCAGCACGATCAGTGCAGCGTTGGAACTCAACACAGAACCAAAGCTGTTGCTCACCGTCACGGAATAACTTCCTCCGTTGGAATATTGAGCGGGGTTCAATGTCAGGCTGTTGGAGCCGGCGCCGGAAATGGCGACGCCATTGAAACGCCAGTAGTAACTGAGAGGAGCAGAACCCGCTGCCGTCACCGAGAAGGTGGCGCTGTTGCTTATGACGACCGTCTGGTTCTGTGGCTGCCCCGCAATCACCGGCGCAGGATTCGTAAACGTGCTGGCACTCGCCTGGGCTGAATTGGCCGAAGCACCAACAGCATTCGTGGCGCGCACAACGTAATAATACGCCGTAGCACCGGCTAAACCAGTGTTCGGATATCCGACGGAGTTGGCAGCGAGTGTGGCGATGTCCGTGTAGGGTCCGCCGGAAACAGTGCCGCGCGCGACCACAACACCGGTTTCGTTTGTCGCATTGTCCGTCCAGGCAAGATTGATCTGCGAAGCGCTCACCGCCGTTGCGATCAAACCACTCGGCGCGGCAACTGGCGCGCCACGGTTGAGCAGGAGATCGTAGCGGACGATGTCGCCCGCCAAAGCGATGGCATTGGTTGTCTGAGGAGTTGTTCCGACTTTGCTCGCGGTCACTGAATGTGCCGTGCCGCCGGCTGTGGCGGGAACAAGCGTGGCGATGTAATAGCCGTTGCCGTCCGTCTTCACAGCCGGACCGCCGGTCACCGTCACCGTGGCGTCGTCCACATAGAGGCCGGTGTTGTTGTCTTTGACGCGTCCCCACACGATGCCTTCGGTGGCGGTGGCGGGATCGCGCCAGGGCATGGGGGGAGTGGAAACGACGTTGGTGTAAACATTCGCGGCAGCATAGGCCCACCAGTCACCATTATAAGGGCTTGAATTGTTGGCGACGGCATAAGAATAGATCGCGTTGCCCTTGAGTCCCAGGCTGCGGGTATAATTGATCATGTTGGCAATGGTGCCATCGGTGTTGAGGTAGGCACCGATGCCGGGGAAGATCTGCCGGTTATACTGCCAGCACGAAATGCTGCGGTCGGCCCACGTGTTGAACGTGCTGCTGCTGTAAGTCTGGGGAATCACGGCATCCACCCAACCGTTTTGCAGCATGCCGGCCCAATCGCAGAAATAGGTGTAGGGGACGGACCCAACGAAGTTGCAGGAAGCCGGCACCGGGCTGTAGGCCAGGGCCGCCGTGGTGTGGCGCAACGGCTGGCGGGGATTGGTTTTGATGGCTTGCATCTCAGCTTGAACGCGGGCCATGAGTTCGTTCTTGTAACGGCGGCGATAGTTGGCCCAGGCGGTGTCGGTATTGGACGGGGTGCCGACCGCGCCGGTGTTGATGCGGTAACGGGCGAGGCCGGAACGAGGATAATCGGCTTGGCTGGAAGCGGGGTACCCGAAACCCGCAGTGTAACCCGCGCCGTTAAGCTCGTCGTCCCAGTTGATGCCATCAATCGGATAGGTGGTGACCAGTTCGCGCACGATGCTGACGATGTATTCCTGCACATCGGGAGAACCCATATCAAGAGCGTAATTACCGTCGACGAGCACGGGGGCACCGCCTTCGCTATTGGCCAGCGGCGCGATAAACCATTCGGGGTGACTGGCCAGGGTGGCGTTGTTGAGGGGCGGGAAACTGCTGGAGACGCGATACATCGCGGCGCCGCTGCCGCCAAGCCAGGCGTGGACTTCGATTCCGTTCGCGTGCGCTTGCTGGCAGAGATACGCGAGCGGGTCGAAATTGGCTTTAACGCGGCTCGACCAAGGCAGAATGTTCGATTGCCAATGGGCGCCGTGCGAAGCACCAACTGCGTTGTCCATGTACCCGACCACCTGAACGATGACGGCGTTGTAGTGACCGGAAACCAGGCTCGAAACCATGTTGTTCACTTCCGTCTGGCTGCCCATGCCGGCGTGAAAAACATCGGCCCACGCGGCGCGGAACTCCTGGGCGTGCAGAGGGGCTGCACAACAAAGGATGGCGAGGGAAACGGTCGAGCGCCAGACTCCTGCGAACGCCCGTACGCGAAAATAAATCGATGGAGGCACAAAGCATTTTTTAATGAAGTGATGGCTGAAAGTCCAGAGGGGTCTTGATACATGAAGATGTAATAGCGGAGGTTGTCCTTTGGCAAATCTGACAGGGAATTTATAAGCATTCCCCGCAAATGTACGGATAGGCAATCACCCATGTAGGAGGACCAAGGGGCTGTCGCACGGCCATCGGGACCGAATGTGGAAGGATCAACTCTCAACCGGGGGTTCATGGGCCAGTGGTGGTTGGTTGATGGGGGACGCAGGGACTTTTGGGTGGATTATGTTTCCTCTCAAATCATGCAAACCATGCAAAGTGACGTAGTCGGGCGGGGCGGTTTTGTGCGACGGTTGGCGCATGGAAAGGAGGAATTTAATGGTTGATGGCCGGCACGAAACCCGGCCGAAGTGCAAGTATTCGAATGGCCGCGTGTTGCTCCCCAGTGCAGAATGCCGGCGGGAAGGGCTCCAAGTCCAATACTGAAACCGCAGCCTCAGATCACCTTGCTGCCCGCAATCGGCAAAGGAACACCCCTTCCTCCTCCGATTTCGTGATCCATTCCTCCAAAACCTCCACACCCTGCATCCCCAGCAAAGCTCGCACGCGTTCCGGCGTATGCCGATAAGAGAAAAACAGCCGAATCGCCTCTCCCACCTTAAACTCAAACCTCTCCCCATCCACCTGCACCCGTTGCGGCCTGACAAAATGGAAGTACGCCGCCACCCGTCTCAAGCCGCTGCCCGCCGGGTCCTCCTCCACCGTGAACCGCAACTCCCCGTCCCCTTGCTCAACTCCCAGGTCGAGCAGGAAGGTCATGAGCCAGTCGCGTGTCAGGGCATTATCGTAGAGCGGCAGAATGCGCTGCACCCCCGCGGCATAATCACGGCCCGGAGCCAGGTTGGCACTGAACAGCAGGTAATCGTTCGGACGCAGCAAACCCGCCAATCGCGGTAAAATAAGCTGCGGCTCAAAATTCGGGATCATCCCGAAAAACGTGATCAGCCGCGCCTCCGCCGGGTCGTTATACTCTGCCAAAACCGCAGGCAAATCATCGGCCGATGCCAAGTCGCACACCAACGGGTGGCAGCGCTGCGGATCGATCGTTGAGAGAGCGGCCTCACGGGCCACCAGCACCATCGCCACGCTGACATCAGACGGCGTGTAGGCCACGCGAACGCCCTTTTGTTGCAGCTCGCGGAGCAGGCGCGCGTCCTTTTGTCCGCCCCCACAGCCCAACCCCACCAGATGAACGGAGCTCGAATTGATCCGCTCGGCCGCCCCCGCGAAACTCGCATTGTAGGTGGCCGCGCAATCCTCATCCGTCCGTGAAGGCGAGTAAGCCTGGTGCAACGCCAGCCACTTCTGTGTTTGCTTAACGCTGTCGTAGTGGAACTTGTGGTTGACCTGCCGCGTGCGCAGCGATCGCAAAAAGTCCTGCCTCACCGCTTCTGGAGATTGGCTGGCATGGATACCCACATGAACCACGGATGACATGGGCTATTCTTGTCGCAACTCCCCCGCCAAAACAAGCCCGCCATCCTGATTCACCTGGGGCACATCCGCGCACTGCCCCGGAACGCCGACTTCCAGTCGGCTTAACGCGTGGCGAACCCACCGATGATCTGCGAACTCGAGCCATCCAAGCCGGTGCTCCGACGGTTCGGGGGCAGTGCGCGGATGCGCCCATTCACCTACCTGTCTCATCAATGAAGGACGGATGAGCCGGACGTGTGCTATAGTACGGAATGAGCCCCATCGCAATTCGTACGTATCTTTGCGGATGATTTGCATTTGGTGCTTTCGTTGCGTTGACTTGACCGAAGCTGCCATTATATTCCCGTCATGAATTTTGATATTTCACACCTTCTGGAGCATTGGGACTACCAGCCTGGCCAGGTGGTGGTCAGAAAATTCACCGGCAAGGATGGGATTGAGAAAATTCAATTACGGGTCGATTTGGGGTTGCTGCAGATGAACGCCGAAGGCCGTCCGGATGGCAAACATCCCCTCGGCCACACCTCCCTCTTCGATCATTTCCAGGCCCGGCTCTACAAGCATCTCGCGGAAAATGAGGGCAGCGACTCCGGTTTCATGCTCAAGGCGGAGGACTGCTCCAAGCTGCAGCTCGAAGCCTTGCAATATCACCATCGTTATATTTGCCTGCTCCAGCTTGAGGACTATGCCGGCGTCGTGCGCGACACCGAGCGCAACCTCGCCGTGTTTGACTTCGTCCAGAAGCATGCCGAATCCGAGGATCTGGCCTGGTCGGTCCAGCAATTCCGGCCGCAGTTGTTGATGATCCACACCCGCGCCAAGGCCACCGAGTCCCTGCGCACCAAAGACTACAACTCCGCCATCCAGCAGATTGAGGACGGCCTCACCAAAATTCGCGACTTTTACCGCGAACATTCCCGCGCCGATCTCCTGGATCAAAGCGGCGAATTGAACTATCTGCGCAACTGGCTTGAGGAAATTTCCGCCCAACGCCCGCTCACCAAGCGGGAGGAACTGGAAAAGGCGCTGAACGACGCCGTCAACAACGAGGATTACGAAAAGGCCGCCCAGATGCGCGACGCCTTGCGCAACCTCAAACCCACTGAATAATCATGACCTTGCAGGAACGACTCTCCCAGGAAATCAAGGCGGCCATGCTCGCCAAGGACGCCGACCGCCTCTCCACGCTCCGGATGCTGAAGTCCACCATGGGCTACGTCCAGATCGAGCGCAAAACCGAGAGCCTCTCGGACGCCGATGTCGTTGCCTTGGTCCAAAAGGAAATCAAGAAACGGCGCGATTCCATCGAGCAATTCGAAAAGGGCGGCCGCGCCGAGCTCGCCGCCAAGGAACAGCAGGAGATCCCCGTTCTGGAAACCTTCCTCCCCAAGGCGCTCTCCCCGGAAGAACTGGAAGCCCTGGTCCGCGCCACGATTCAGGAACTCGGCGCCACCAGCAAAAAGGACATGGGCCCCGTCATCAAAGCCGTCCAGGCCAAAGCCGCCGGCAGCGCGGATGGCAAGAGCGTCAGCTCCCTGGTTGGCAAGCTGTTGCCCTGAGCGGCCCGCTCACTGGGGCTGCGGGAAAATCTGGTACAGCAGGAAGTAGATCACCACCCCGGTCACGGACACATACATCCACAGGGGCCAGGTCCATCGCGCAATCTTCTTGTGCAACTCGTACCGCCCCTTCAGCCCCCGCCCCAAACTCATAAAAATCATCGGCACAATCACCACCGCCAAGATTGTGTGCGAGATCAGCAGTGTTAGATAAATGGGCCGGAACCAGGCTGGGTCAGTAAATCGCGTCGGCCCGCGATGCAGCACCATGGCGATATAAAAATGGTACGTCAGGTAGCAGGCCAGAAAGAGCGTGGAGGTCGCAAACGCCGCGATCATGCAATTCCGATGGGCCTTTTGGTTCTTCTGGCGGATGAACACGTAACCCATGGTCAGGAAAATGGCGCTCAACCCGTTGAGCGAGCCGTTGACGGCCGGCAAATCAAGTATGGTCATAAATTATTTCTCCCGCAGCAATTGGGGGATGGCGTTTAAAATGCGCGCCCGCGCATCTGGATCTTCCGAATCAAAGTACGCGTGGAGCTGCCCCTCGCGGTCCGTCCAGCCCCGCACCTGCCCCTTCGCATCCACCAGCACAAACCAGGTGCTGTGAATGAACAGGTCTTCCGGCACCTCCCGTTCTTCCGGCTTCTTTTCCACCACCACGAACTTGAAATCATTCACCGCCAGTTGCCGGATTTCTTTCTTGTTCCCCGTCAGGAACGACCACTGGTTCGAGTTGGCTCCAAATCGTTCCGCGTAACGCTTCAACACCGCCGGCGTATCGTATTCCGGGTCGCTGGTGAAGGAAACCAGCCGCACCGGATCATTGGCCGGCAATTAAGACTGCAGTTCCGCCAGATGCCGGGTCATCTTCGCGCACGGGCCGGGACAACGGGTGAAAATGATGTCCGCCACCCAGACCTTCCCGCGCAGGCTCGCCAACGAAACCGCCTCGTTATTCTGGTTGGTCAGGTTGAAGTCCGAGAGTTGCCCGAGGACCGGCAGCGGCAGGTCGCCCACATGCAGCCGGGACCAGGCAAAAGCCCCCCCGATGGCGGCGATGATTAAAACCAACCCGCCCCAAACCACCCATTCCATTTTTCGTGTGGGCTTGTTCATGGCCTATTCCGTGCCGCGCCGTCGTGGAATCGTATCACCTGACGGGGCAGGAATCCGGAAAGGATAAACCGGGATGCTCTCCCGCGAAAATTAAAACCGCCCGGTCCGGCTGGTTGCCGGTCCGGAAATTGCGAACGTTCGCTTAACCGCCAACCGGACCCGTTATTCGAAGCTGGCTGCTCCGCTGGGGGCCTTCGCTTGCGCGGCGATCCACTTGTCGTACTCTTCCTGCGTGTCCACGAACAACCGCCCGTTCGACATGCTGGAATGGCCGCCGCCGCAAAGCTGGGCGCAATTGATCTGGTACATCCCGGGCTTCGTCGGCGTGAAATGTAACGGGATCGGCACCCCCGGAATTGCGTCCTGCGTCACGCGCATCGCAATCACCTTGAACGAATGGATCACATCCCTCGACGTGAGCCGGATGATCACCGGCTTGTTTACCGGCACATGGATCACGTTCGATAGCGGCGGCAGGTCATCCTTGCCATCGGGATCAGCCTTATCGATGCCCCAAGGATTCTCCTGGGTCACAAACTTGAAATCGCGATTACCAAACTTGCCGTCCGCTCCGGGATAGAACACGTTCCACGCGAATTGTTGCGCAATCACCCGGATGTTGGTGGGATTTTCATCGGCCTTGGGAAATTCCCCCACCGCGTGCGCCCAGAGCGGCACGGCAAAACCGACCAGCAAGACAACCTCCACGAACGCCACCGCCAACTCGATATAACTCGAAAGATGCCCGCGAATGCCGACGTAATCAGCCTTGGGGTTGGCGCTCTTGCGGAACCGCACCAACGCGTAAATGAAATAGGCGATCCAGCCAATAAAGAGCGCGGCCATCAGGTAATGGACGTAGATGATAAGCTTATCGACATCCGCACCGTGCTTCGATGCCAGGACCGGCAATCCTAAGATTTTCTCCATCATGATCAGACCTTGTTATCAATTGCTTCCTGCGCCTGAGCTTGCGCCTGCGCGGCGGCGACGGACGCCGATTTCTTGACCAAAAACACCCCGGCGGCGGCGAAACCGCTCAACACGCAACCCACGACGGCGAGCAAACTGAAAATCCCCCAGTTCATCCCCTCGGCCAGCGGCGAATCCGACTTGCCAAAGCAGGCGGCGCACGCCGACACCGATTCCGAATGCATCGCCAGGCTCAACACCAGCCCGGTTAAAATTAATCTTATACCCGTCAAACGTCTCATAAATAACTCACGTTCTTAAGTTTCTTGAGGAAATAGACTTCGTAAACAATCAACGCCACACCCACCACCAACCCCGACACGCCCCAAACCAGGTCCCACATCACCCCGTGCGGCGAAGCGTAATTCATCAACGCCCACGTGCCAAACCCGAAGGCCAGCAGCGTCGAGGCAATGATGAAAACAAGATGGAACGCTTTAAGTGACATTTTATCGGATGTGAATCAGGCTGTCCGGCCGCATCGACCAGATCGTGAGATACATGAGACCCGCGAAAAAGAAGGCGG